>NZ_JBSZCK010000014.1:0-276762 GCF_054166905.1 Mongoliitalea sp.
CAAGTTTTGTATTTTTGTACATGATGTTTTGGTGTAGTGACTATAAACATCATAAATTTTAGCGAGGCATCATAGCCTCGCTATTGTATTTTTCTAAGATATCCAAAAACACGCAGTGTTTTTGTCGGATGACAGTAATTGTTTAACTTGTAAGCTATTCTACAAATAAACTCAAAATCACCTGATAACCCATGAGAAAAATTGATGAATTACTGCATGAATATGGTTTAAGCCACCAAAACGAAACCAATAAATTAATTCATTGGATATGCGTACCAGCTATTTTCTTTAGTATCGTCGGTTTGATCTTTTCTATTCCAGCAGGGCCTCTTCCAAACTTACTTCCCTTTCTGCACGGTTTTGCTAATTGGGCCACGATTACCTTAATTGTGGTACTATTTTATTATGTATCCATTTCTCCTCCCTTGGCTTTAGGAATGTTATTCTTTTCTGCTATTTGCTTAGCACTTGCAAACTTTATCCAGCTATCTCTTGGCGTACCACTATGGCTAGTAAGTGTTATTATTTTTGTTTTGGCTTGGATTTTCCAGTTTTATGGACATAAAATTGAAGGCAAAAAACCGTCATTCCTAAAGGACGTGCAATTTCTATTAATTGGCCCTGCTTGGTTGATGCATTTTATTTATAAAAAATTAGGCTTGGCTTATTAAGTCCTAAATATAACCCTAATACGCAGCAAGCCCGGTAGTTCACCTCCTAGGGAGCTACACAGTCTACCTTATAAGGAAAAACTACTGGGGTTTTTAACTAATTTATAAAAATAGGAGATTTATCGTGCACAGATTCACCTATTCCCCAAGAAAGCTTGTATTTTTAACATTAGTAACCATTAATTTTTATTGAATGCTACAATTTATACTCGCTGCCGCAGAATTACCCATGCTTTCTGATCTCGTATGGATCTTTGGATTAGCCACGTTGGTAATCTTGGTTTTTATGCGCTTCAAAGTACCTACCATTATTGGTTTCTTATTTACAGGGGCACTTGCTGGACCTTATGGACTATCACTTGTACAGGCATCAACGACTGTTGAGGTACTTTCAGAAATTGGTGTCATCTTATTGCTTTTTGTGATTGGGATGGAATTTTCCCTCAAAAGCTTGATGGCCATCAAGAAAGCGGTTTTTATTGGAGGATCCTTACAGGTATTTATCACGATTGCTGTTACTACTTTTGTATCCTATTTTTTAGGCTTTGACTGGAATGTAGCTGTTTTCATTGGTTTTTTGATATCCCTGAGTAGTACAGCTATCGTCTTAAAACTCTTACAAGAAGCAGGGCAAGTCAATACAATATCGGGAAGGACCACACTCGCCGTTCTCATTTTCCAAGATATCGTCATCGTACCCTTAATGTTATTGACCCCTATGCTTGCAGGGGAATCCGATAATGTGGTTTTATCATTGGTATTGATGTTGGTAAAAGGGGTTGCCGTGATAGTAATTACGATATTAAGTGCAAAATATCTGATGCCTCAGTTGCTATATAGAATTGCAAAAACAAGAAATGAGGAATTATTTCTGCTGAGCATCATAGTCATTTGTTTTGCCATTGCTTACCTGACTTCTTTGTTGGGACTATCCTTGGGTTTAGGAGCATTTCTAGCAGGGTTGATTATTTCTGAATCGGACTACTCCCATCACGCCACCGGAAAAATCTTACCATTTAGAGAGGTTTTCCTCAGTTTTTTCTTTGTGTCAGTAGGGATGCTATTTGATATCACCTTTCTGTATTCCAATATTTTGGTGATTTTGGAACTAACTTTATTAACCTTTTTTGTTAAGTTTATCATTGCTACACTTTCAGTAAAAGCTATCGGCCAAAATTTGAAAGACTCTTTAATTGTTGGATTTTCTGTTTTCCAAATTGGGGAATTTTCCCTCTTGTTAGCAAAGGAAGGAATGAAGTTCAACCTATTAGACCCAGTAACCTACCAGTACTTTTTGGCTATCTCTATTCTCACGATGACACTAACACCTTTTCTCCTGAATAACCGGGAGAAGTTAGCTTTTAAAATTATCAATCTGCCTGTTTCAAACAGACTAAACAAGCGTTTCAATATCAACTCAGCGACAAAGATTGCCATTGAAGAGGAAGAATTGAAGGATCACTTGGTCATTATTGGCTTTGGGCTAAATGGAAGAAACCTATCTTTGGCAGCAAAATCAGCCAAAATCCCCTACGCTATTATTGAAATGAACCCGGAGACAGTCAAAGTCGAGTCCTCCAAAGGTGAGCCAATCATCTATGGTGATGCAGGCAATGAAGCTGTATTGGAGCATGTGAATATCAATAAGGCCAGGGTAGCAGTTATTGCCATTTCTAACGCTGATGCCACCAAACGGATCGTAGCCACCATAAGGCATATCACTTCCAATCCTTATATCATTGTAAGGACACGATATGTCAATGAAATCGAAGAAAATATTAACCTCGGTGCGGATGAAGTAATACCAGAGGAATTTGAAACATCAATTGAAATTTTTTACCGTGTATTGGATAAGTACTTAGTAGCAAGGCATGACATTGAAAACTTTACTGAAGAAATCCGCTCCCATAATTATGAGCTGTTCCGGACTCCTCTCAGTCCAAAGCCTAATTTGAAAATTGACCTCCCCGACATTAATTTTGTGTGTCTAAAGGTTGAAAAAGATAGCGGTCAATATATCAATGTCCCCTTAAAAGATGCCCGGCTAAGGGACAAACTCGGCATCAATATCGTAGCTATCAAGCGAGATGGAAAGACCATCACGGATATCCAAGCTAATCAGGAACTCCGCTATGGGGATGCCGTCTATGTAGTGGGGAAACCAGATGCTATTAAGGAATTAGAAAATGAACTTGAAGTTGATTGATTCATTCCATCCATCTCACTTCTGACACCCTTCTGAGAGATGCTTGATTGAATGGATAATGGATCGTTTCTAAGATTGATTTCTTTTCCTGTGCCGTCAAACGCCAATTTAAAGATGCCCGTTGGATGTCCCGCAGATTAGTAGGAACCTCCCCCTCAGCATCTACAATTCCCCTTTCTCTTAAGAACTCCTCTGTGGAATATTCAAACTCAATTCTCTGCATGGGAAATGGTGCTTTTTCTTTAAAACGAGTAAATAAGGCTTCATTATGGAGGGTCTGCACATTATCCCAATTCACATAGATATTTTGAAGAGGAGTGAATAACTTTTGAAGAAACCGTGGATTGGGCTTCTCCTTGATTTCTGTAAATTTCTCAGAATCTCTGATAGTCACCAAGACTACTCCCGAGGTATTTTTTGAAATCCAATCTCGAAAGATATGCATAAACTTCAAGGCATCCTGAACCCCAAAATTATCTGACAAACCTGCATCCATCGTCTCCATACGAGGATTAGTTGGTAATTGCACATTAGGTGTTATAAATGGAAAAGAAGCTCCCATCCGCAGAGCAGAAATAAAACGTAACTGCATCGCATCCTTTTCTGTGAAAAATCGCTGAAAATCTATTCCCTGATTTTTTTCATTCCACCCTTCCAAGCGTTCATCCGAAATCGCCAAAAAAGACATAGGCGTTGGTGATATAATAAGTTTTCTTCCATCATTGGTAATCAAAGGAGTGATCGGCAATAAAGGGATAATCGCTTGTCTTTCTGGACCTTGATAATCAGAAATCGGTTTATCCAACACACCCTTTGTATTAATACTCAATTGATTTTCAAAAGCAAAACCACGATCTTTTAAATACCGCTTGCCATCAAACTCTGCATACTGAGTTCTGAAGATCAAATCATTGACCAATAGAGAGAAAATGATTGGGTTGAGATTATCTGCTGCAATTTGGTCCAAAAACTCCGATGAGAGATAGGGATTAGTAGGATTTAATTGATTCCTCAAGTACAGTTCTCTAAAAAATGCCGCTCCGATCATGCCTCCTGATGCCCCAGTGACCATTTGCGTATGCTTAAAAAGATTTTCGTCAGAAGCTAGCTGCATCTGTTGCAATACGTGCAATGTCCACAAAGCTGAACGCTGTCCTCCCCCACTGCTAGCAATAAAAACCATTTTGGGTTTTTTATCAGCCGGAAACTTCGCTCTCCAGTTATTCAATACATTCAACATGTACTCCTTATCTACTTTGACGGAATCCTCATGTAAATGTGCACGGATTTGATCCATGTTGTATGCTAGTGGCTCACCACTATAATCCATACCAAAAGCAGCATGCGGACGATTGAATAGTGGAATATCAGAAAAATAATTGAATAAAATCAATGCTCCCAATACAGCAGGAATCGCCCAACTTCTCAACCAAAATGTAATAGCACCTATCATCATGGTCAAAATAGCCATCAACAAAATAGCACTCGCTGCGGCAGGGATCTGTACGTATGGATTTTCTCGAAAAATACTAAGCAAAAATATTGAGCTTATCAGAACAGTCTGAATAATGACCAAGTTCAGGTGATTTTGATCAAAAACTTTCAATAATTTTTGAGCTTCAAACTTGGATAAATCTTGACGTACGGGAATAAAGTTGAAACTGATATCGAAATAATAGAGTACTTTATCTTTGGTCTGTTGTGTTTCTTTGATTCTACGGAGCATATTCGCTCGAGGTATTTTAGTTTTACGGAGTCTTTTTTCGACCGAATCCGCAAAGAGGATAAAAAAATCTTTGTTGGTAGCTCCAAAATAGACGAGTAAGATGATGTAGGTGAATAAATTCCCAATTAAGAATCCTAAGATTAATTTCCAAACTGACTGTTGGCTATCTATTTCATTGTTTTGCTGAAATTGAAAAATCGCAATCAAATAGATGACATGAAAGATTACAGGAATAATAGAGTTGTTCAGGCAAAATTGTAAAAATGGTCGATTGGAAACAGCCAGAAACTTAAATCTTGCCCCATCCAAAATATAGGTTGTCATCTGAAAAGCCATAGTAAAAATGGCAAGGGTAACACCTACCATAAAAAAGCTTCTCCATGAAACCTCATTGAGGTATTCTGGATCTAGAAACAGAAAAGGAATACCGAGTACAGTCCCAAAGCTTTGTACCACAATAAGAAACAGTACAAACCAAAAAGACAGCAATAGCAGGTTCTTTTTCAGGTGTAAAAAGAATAACTGAACAGGAAAACTGTATAAAAACTTATCCCACATGAAGACTTTTGTTCATATGGGAATATACGAGAAAAGTTTAAAATAAATCTATTGGATTCCTTTTGTTTTTCATTGTGGCTTTTCACATAATGCCTTACCTTCGCTTCCTTAAAATAAATAAACATGAGAGTCTGGTTTTTGTGTAAGGTAAAGTACGCCAAAGAAAATGAGCAAGGATTGCTTAAAAATGTCTCTGAGCAATATCTGGTAGATGCGGTGTCATTTACAGAGGCAGAGGCACGTATTTATGATATGTTGGGTTCCACTATCCGTGGGGATTTTCAAGTAACCAATATCAGTAAAAGTAATTTTGTAGATGTGTTCCCCTATGAGGACATCGATATTTGGCATAAGTGTAAAATTACCTATACCGTAGCAGATGGTGATAGTGGAAAGGAAAAAAAAGTTACCCAATACATGTTGGTTACCGCTCATGATGTGAAAGAAGCGTATGAGCGTATCCATGAAAGTCTAAGCAATATGTTGGTCACGTTCCGTGTACCTGATATTACGGAAAGTCCAATTGTGGAAGTCTTCCCATATGAACACGAGGATGAAGAGTTGCTACCTCCTCCCCCATCTAATTTGAAGCCTTTGAGTGAAGTGAAAGCAGAACAAGAGCGAAGAGAGGCTGCACGTCAAGAGACAAAAGAGCGTTTGGAGCCTGTAGAAGAGCCCAAACTAGTAGAATATGAGGAAGATGATGCGGAAAGTCTAGAGAATTAATTTTCTATCCAATTGAAAAAAGGGAGCTGATCGACATCAACTCCCTTTTTATTAGCTACTAGTTTTGACAGCCGATTTTTTAAATTGCGGGCGCTCGTACACAGAAATTGGATCAAACTTATCATCAATGTCTACTCCGGAAAGGTAATCATTCAAAAACTCTCGTACTTCCTGGAAAGATAGATTATGAAGAATCTTACCATTTTTTGCAAGTGATACTTGCCCAGTTTCTTCAGAAACAATCAGTACTAGGGTATCAGTCGCTTCTGACATCCCGATAGCGGCCCTATGCCTCAACCCGAATTGTGCAGGCACATCCCGCTCAGTTACCGGAAGAATACAGCGGGCAGCTTTTACTTTTCCACTGTAAATAATAACTGCTCCATCATGCAAGGGGCTATATTTATTGAAAATAGATATCAATAAACGCTTGGAAAGAATAGCGTCCATCAAATCTCCACTTTCAGAATAAAACTTAAGTTCAGAATTTCTGGATAAAACCATCAAAGCACCCGTATTGGTACCTGCCAAAGATTTGGTTGCTTCTATAATTGGACTGATATTGAATGCATTGGATTCCCTTTTTCTCCAAAACAAGAGCTCCTGCCAAATACTTTCATTTGACAGAAATGAAGAACGTCCTATGATCAATAAGAATTTACGGATTTCCGGTGCAAAAATGATGATGGCAGCAATCACCCCCACACCCATAAACTGCCCCAAAATGATGGTGAGCAGCTCCATTCGAAGGGCATTGACCAATAAATAAACCAAGTAAATTGATAAGAAACCCAAGAATATCTTGATGGCCACACTACCGCGAAGCAATTTGTATACCTGATAAATCAGGATACTCACCAGCGAGATATCGATCAGATTCACGACGGAGATTTCTAAAAAACCTATTTTAAATAAAAAGATCAACGGTATACTTGTTTATATAATTCAATTGTTTGCTTTGCTTCTAATACATCATGCACTCGCAAAACTTGTGCCCCATTTATCAAAGACACCATATGAAGTGCAGTAGTTCCATTTAACGAATTTTCGGCATTCACACCCAATTTTTTGTATATCATAGACTTCCTTGAAAGTCCTACTAAAATCGGCCGTGAAATATTCTTAAAATAAGATAAATTTTTCAGAATCCAATAGTTTTGCTCCAAAGTTTTTGCAAAACCAAATCCTGGATCCAAAATCACATCCCTAATTCCTGCTGCTACACATTCCTGATTTTTCTTATGAAAAAACAACAACATCTCTCTGAGTATATCCTCATAGTCCGTAAGATTTTGCATAATCTGAGGATTCCCCCGCATGTGCATGGCAATGTAAGGCACCTTCAGCTGCCCAACTGTTGGAATCATTTTAGAGTCCAATTCCCCGGCAGCTATATCATTTACGATATCTGCACCTGCATGGACGGCTTCTTGGGCAACTTTTGCACGAAAAGTATCTATGGAGATCCATTTCTCAGGAAACTCTTTCTTAATCAAGGATACAGCCCATACGGTCCGTTCGCACTCCTCGTTTTCAGAGACATCGGAAGCTCCAGGCCGGGTACTATATCCACCAATATCGAAAACATCCACCCCGTCTTGCACCATTTGTGCAGCTTTTTCAAGCAAAGCTTCCTCCTCAAATTTTACCCGACTTCCTTCAAAAAAAGAATCCGGAGTCAAATTCAAAATCCCCATTACCTTGGGTTCATCCAACAAAAAAAGCTTTCCTTTGGATTGAAGTGTTATTTTTGATGTAAAAGATTTATCTTCGATTTTCGAAGAAAGAAGAGAATTTGAACCCATTAAACTGAAAACCTTTGAAAACGCAAACTGTGAGCGAATATAATGAAGTTATCACCCATTGTAAAGAACTTTTCAAGAAGAAAACCCTCGATTATGGAACAGCTTGGAGAATCCTAAGACTTCCATCTATCACAGATCAAATTTTTATCAAGGCACAACGTATTCGGTCTATCCAAGAAAAAGGAAACCAAAAAGTAAATGACCCTATTGCAGATGAATTTATAGGTATCATCAATTATTGTATCATCGCTCTGATTCAGTTACAATTACAAAAAGATGAGCGCTTGGAGATTCCTTTTGAAGAACTAGAACCTCTTTACGATCATTGGGCAAATGCAACCCGAGGTTTGTTAGAAAATAAAAATCACGATTATGGAGAAGCTTGGAGAGATATGCGGGTTTCTTCTATTACAGATATTATATTAATGAAACTCTACCGGGTCAAACAAATTGAAGATAATTCAGGTAAAACCTTGGTATCGGAGGGCATTGAAGCCAACTATCAGGATATGATCAATTATTCAGTTTTCTGTTTAATCAAATTGAAAGACCATGTTTAAAAATATTTCTATTCTATTGGTACGCCTATTGGTAGGTGGCGTATTTATTTTCTCTGGACTCATCAAGGTAAACGATCCTGTGGGTACAGCTATCAAATTGGAAGAGTATTTTGATGTGTTTTCCAATGATATTGCCTCATTTTTCTACATCTTCAAAGACATTGCACTGCCGCTAGCAGTATTTTTGGTAGTACTGGAAGTGGTTTTGGGTGTTGCACTTATAGTCGGTACACGTTTGAAATGGACACTTTATGTATTACTGGCTCTGACAGTCTTTTTTACATTTTTGACCTTTTACTCTGCCTATTTCAATAAAGTAACAGACTGTGGCTGTTTTGGAGATGCTATTAAACTCACGCCATGGGAGTCCTTTACCAAAGACGTTATTCTCCTAATCTTGCTGAGCTTTTTATTTATATTCAGAAAAGATTTAGGCAATAATAGTCCCGCTTGGGCATCCTGGACCACACGAGTAAGCTTGGTTCTTTCACTTGTTTTAGCCATCATTGCTATTCGTAACCTTCCTTTCATCGATTTTAGAGCGTACAAAGAAGGTGTAAATATTCCTGAGGCAATGTTGCCTTCTGCCCCATTGCAGTACGAATATGTAATGACCAAGGATGGCGATGAATTCGTATTCGAATCTTACCCAATGGAAGATGATTACGAGTTCGTTGAAATGCGTTTAGTCAATGAAGATGCCCTTCCAAAAATCACTGATTTTGCTATTTGGAATAGTGAGGGAGACAATACAGAAGCAATCCTGCAAGGAAATCAAGCATTGATTTTAATCTCCAATAGTCGGAAATTAAATGTTGCCGATCTGAGAAAAATGAACGATTTGGTGGAAGAACTAGCCAACAGCCCTATTCAAGTTTCGCTGATTGCAGCATCATCTCAGGAGGAAATTGATGCGCTGATGCGCCAAATGAAATGGGATATCCCTACCTACCAAGGGGACGCTACAGTGATCAAAACCATAATGCGTGCTAATCCAGGAATTATGTTGCTGCAAGATGGTACCGTTTTGAAAAAATACCATCATAGAAACACTCCTTCTGGCTTTGATGTAAAAAGTCTCTATGTTCAATGAACAGGCCAATACTTAAAATTGTCTTAGTAGGCCTTCCCGGCTCGGGAAAGTCAACCTTTGGAAGAAAATTGGCGAAGGATCTAAACTTCGCCTTTATTGATTTGGACGAATACTTAGAGACTAAGGAAGGAAAAACTATCCCAAGTATCTTCTACGAACAAGGGGAAGGTGCTTTTCGAAAGCTAGAAACCCAGTATTTAAATGAGATTTTGGATCAAATAGAAGGCTTTGTATTGTCCACGGGCGGAGGCACCCCCTGTTTCAATGACAACATGGAACTTATCAATACCAAAGCAATTTCAATTTTCTTAGACATTCCAATTGACATTATTCATAAGCGACTATTACACTCAGAAGGAAATCGACCACTTTTTAATGGTTTAGACAGTACAGAACTGAAAACCAAACTAGAAGACTTAGCTCACATTCGCACACCTTATTATAATCAATCAAAAATAAAGTTCAGTGGAGAAGAGATCTCCACTGAACTTGTAGTATCTGAGCTTTTGGAATTCTTTAAAAGTTAATTCCAAAAGTTAAACTGCCCGAATTGATGGTGTTCCTAATCTCTGTGAATGGGCCTATATTAAATCCATTCTCAATGAAAGGGAATGAGTTGTACAATTGATCAAACATCATTACAGAATAAGAAAAGTCTATATAGAACTTATTCAATCGTATACCTGCGCCACCAGAAAACTGTTGTGCGGATCTATCAAAGTCTGAGTTTCTGAATGGATCTCCGTAAAATCCGTAACCACCTCTCAAGCGGAAAATATCTTTTCTAAACTCACCACCTAAGCGGTAATTCACAGCCTGACCGTATAAGCGTCGGATTTCTAAATTATCATCTGAAGGATTGAAATCTCTGGAATTTATTCTGGCAGTACTGTAATCAAGAAAATCAACATCTGCCGTTAAAAATCCATGCTTTCCTACGAAGAAGGTTGCACCACCACTAAGCCTTAATGGAGTATTGAGATTAAAGGTACCCAAAACTATGTCTGTTCGGGCCTCTTCTCTACCAAGTGTAATATTTTCTGGTTCGAAAAAGAAGTTATCAAATAAATTCACCATGCTGGCTTCATATTGCTCATTAAAACGATACCAAGTTGGTGATTGGAAATTAAAGCCAATATTCAATTGATCTATCGGCTTATAGATTGCACCAAAGTTCAAACTAACCCCGCCGCCTGTCATTTCTAAAAACTCGGTGATGGTAGATGTAATTAAGGGTTCATTAAAAAACTCTTCAGTATACCTTCTATCTCTTCGGAAATTAGCTGCTGTAAACATTACCCCTGCACCTACAAATAGCTTGTTATAGAAATTCGCCCCATAGGAAAAGGTTGTTTGGGAAGTTCGTCCTGTAGTTATAATAGTTTCGTCTTGAAATGGGAAGCCTAATACAAATGAATCATATTGCGTTGGATTGGTAATTGGATTACCATTTCCGTCTACTGTAATTGGGTTGATCAAGAAGGTGTCATAGGCCAAACCAGTCAATCCCGCATTTTGAATTTGACTTTCGGGAATTCCATCAGCCCTTCTCAAAAAGAAATCAATGATTGAAATGTCTCCCTCTATATCAGAGAAATACCCGAAGTCTGTATTAAAATAATTACTTCTATTAAAACTGATACCAAAAGAACCACCTCTAAATGCTCCACTTTGCAATGGGCCTTTAGGATTAGCGATGACTACCCCAATATTTGGCAATGCAAAATTGCTTGTTCTATTTTCCTGTACTTGACCCAAAAAATTAGATTCTGTAATCCAGTTATTAATCGTAGGAGTCATACTAAACTCAGATCTTCTAAAGAATCCAAGACCTGCAGGATTCATGTGAATGTTGGAAATGTCCCCTCCTAAGGACATCTGAGCTCCGCCTAATCCATTGATTCGCGCAGAACCTGAGGAACGAAACTGACTGAAACGTAAAGCATCTTCAAAATATCCAAATTGTGCAAATGCCTGTTGACTATCAAAGACATACATCACAAGGATCAAAAAAAAGATTTTTAAGATTCTCATATAGGTTAATGAATAGTATTGGTTAGTTTTCTTACTTGTTGGGGCAAAATTCGAGCCAAAAAAAGGGGGAATTAATTCCCCCTTCCTCCTCGTGAGCCTCCGCCACCGCCGGAGCTAACACCTCCGCCACCACTTCTCATTCCGCCACCACCGGAGCTAAATCCTCCGCTACTTGCGCCAGAACTTCTAGATGGAGCAGATCCAAACGATGAGCTTCTATTCGTTGGAGCTGTCATACCTGATGACCTTGAAGGTGCTGCCTGTCTTTGGAAGGAATTAGTGTTTCCTCTATTGTACGAAGGACTTGCACTTCTAGTATTTGATCTATTGTAAGAAGGGCTAGCTGAGCGATTTGCTGGCATTGCACCTCTATTGTTGAAACCTGAATTGTTTCCTCTAGCAGCTGATGGGTTGACTGCTGAACCTCTATTTCCAGCAGCTCTTGTATATGCTGGATTAGCACTGTTGACAGCAGAATTTCTACTTGGTCTAGTTGCGGCCGCTGAACTAGTAGTTCTATTGCCTGCACTTGATGAACTTGCTACTCTACTTCTATTGCTGTAAAGATCATTTTGCGATCTAGCAAAATCTCTGCTTGAATTTACTCTATTATTAGGAGCATAAGCATTGGCACCACTTGCGGCATCTCTCCTTGCTGCTCTTGCAGTAGCTGGCGCACCATTTGTCGCACCACCTCTATACCCAGGGGCCATGGAAGCACCTGTTCCCGGACGAGCACCTCTTACGATTCTTCGTTGTCCTTCAGCGCCACCCCATCCCGGATTGACTATGATTAGACCTGGACCGCCCCAGCCCCAACCTGGACCCCACATGCCTCCGCCCCAGCCAAAGCCAGGTCTCATCCATGGGTTACCCCACATGCCCATGCCACCCCAGCCAAAGCCAGCGTTCATGCCCCACATGGAGTTCCAACCTAGTCCCCATCCTGGTCTCATACCCCAACCAAAGCCAGGGCCAAAGCCCATACCTGGCCAGAATGGATCCCAGAAAGGATCCCACATACCCATCATGCCCATGCCACCCCAGCCCATGCCTGGCATCATCCATGGGTTGCCCCACATACCTCCACCAAAGCCAAAGCCAAGACCAAGGTTGAAGTTCATTCTAGGCTGATTCCATCCCATGCCATTGGCACCGGCACCATAGAAATTGTTGTAGACATTTACATTAGGAGCGGACTGCATTTCCGCGTCATCGAAATAAACAGTCTCATTATCCTGAACAGTTTGTTCTGAATAACGTGCGATATACTCAGGATTCACATTTCTTGCCGAAAAATTTTCTTGCTGAAAACTCTCCTGCGTCAGAGAATTGAAAGATCTGAAGTTTTCTGGATTGTTATTACGTACAGCGAATTCAGTAGCCACGCGAGCATCTGAAGCCATAAAGTAAAGGTCGTCAGTTTCACCACCTTTCATGGCATTAAATGAAGTACTACAGGATGATAATGCTATCGCTGCAGCTACTCCAAAGGGCAAGAAATTGTTTAATCGTTTCATTTGTTTGGCTTTTACTTGTACTCTTTTTATACGAGACAAATACCTGAGGGTTGTAATATTTCCCATATATTTGCCTTAAATATAGTTGAGCGAATATAAATAGATTTTTCAAATCAAAAAAATACTATGAGCAAAGGATTGCCAAAAAGAAGTGAAGACTACTCTTTGTGGTACAATGAATTAGTAAAAAGAGCTGATTTGGCAGAGAACTCTGCTGTAAGAGGATGCATGGTCATCAAACCCTATGGTTATTCTATTTGGGAAAAGATGCAGGCTGAACTTGACCGTATGTTTAAAGAGACTGGTCACACCAACGCCTACTTCCCCCTCTTTATCCCCAAATCATACCTCTCCAAGGAAGCAAGCCATGTAGAAGGTTTCGCTAAGGAATGTGCCGTTGTTACCCATTACAGACTAAAAAATTCCGAAGATGGCAAAGGAGTTGTAGTAGACCCTGATGCCAAACTGGAAGAGGAGCTGATTGTACGACCAACCTCAGAAACGGTCATTTGGAGTACGTATAAAAACTGGATTCAGTCATATCGTGATTTACCATTATTGGTCAATCAATGGGCAAACGTCGTGAGATGGGAAATGAGAACCAGACTTTTCTTACGTACTGCTGAATTTCTTTGGCAAGAAGGACATACAGCACATGCCTCCAAGGAAGAGGCTATAGCAGAAACGGTGCAAATGATGAATGTCTATGCAACTTTTGCAGAAGAATTCATGGCTCTTCCTGTAGTAAAAGGTGTAAAAAGTGAAAATGAGCGCTTTGCCGGAGCTGAAGACACCTATTGCATAGAAGCATTGATGCAGGATGGAAAAGCCTTGCAAGCAGGAACCTCACATTTCTTGGGACAAAACTTTGCGAAAGCATTCGATGTCAAATTTGCTACGAAAGAAGGTGGTTTGGAATATGTGTGGGGAACTAGCTGGGGTGTAAGTACGCGTTTGATGGGTGCATTGATTATGGCGCACTCTGATGACAACGGCTTGGTTTTACCACCAAAGTTAGCTCCTATTCAAGTAGTAATTGTTCCAATTTATAAAGGAGAGGAAGAACTAGAAAAAATCTCTGAGAAAGCCCAAGATATCATTAAGCAGTTGAGAAGAGTTGGCATTACCGTGAAGTTTGATGATCGGGATACGCACAAACCGGGATGGAAATTTGCAGAATATGAGTTGAAGGGAGTACCATTGAGAATTGCGATGGGACCAAGAGATTTGGAAAACAATACCGTGGAACTCGCCCGAAGAGATACTTTGACCAAATCAACTCTGTCCTTAGAAGGTATTTCTATTGCAGATTATATCTTGGACTTGTTGGATGAAATTCAGGCAACGATTTACTCCAAGGCTTTAAACTTCCGTACAGAAATGACAAGCGAAGCCAATTCATGGGAAGAATTTAAAGAAATTTTAGAGTCAAAAGGCGGTTTCATTGCTGCCCATTGGGATGGCACAACTGAAACGGAAGAAAAAATCAAAGAATTGACTAAGGCAACTATCCGATGTATCCCAATTGATGCAAAGGAAGAGACTGGTACTTGCATATTGTCAGGAAAACCTTCCAATAGAAGGGTCTTGTTTGCCAGAGCTTACTAATCGAAACGCTAACTTAATTCAAGCTATGAATTCTATTCATGCTAATGGTAATTAATCAAATTAAACGCCGGACCTAAATGTCTGGCGTTTTTTTTCAGATAAAATTCCTATATTGGATTGCTTTTCAAAACACGTGATGCGCTTCACCTTTAGTTGACTGAAAATGACTTGGTTTATTTTAATTAGCCTTTTATCTATCGGGTTAATCTTAGTAGTAGCAGAAGTTTTATTTGTGCCTGGAACCACCCTTGTTGGTATCCTGGGTGCTCTGGTAACTATCGCAGGGGTTTATTATGCCTTTATCAGTTTGGAAAAAAATATTGCCTACACAGTCGCTGCCGGGGCATTGACGATTAATTTGGCAGCCTTGATTTATGGCTTACGATCAGGGGTTTGGAATAAATTCGCTCTAAAAAATTCCATGCAAAGCAGAGCTTTTGACAACCGTTTAGATGGTTTATACGTCCAAATGGAGGGCGTGGCTACATCCGACATCAAACCTATTGGTAAAGCAGAGTTTGCCGACAAAATTTATGAAGTCAAGTCAGATGCAGGATTTATCCGCGTCGGAACCAAAGTTTGGATTAGTAAATTAGAAAATAATACAATCACCGTAAAAGTTTAACTTATGGAAATGACCAATTCAGCATTTATTTTATTTGCTGCCTTCGCAGGTTTGACCCTGCTTTTTATCTTCTTGTACTTTGTCCCTGTTAATCTATGGATTACTGCCATATTTGCCAATGTAAAAGTCGGCATTGGTGAATTAATTGGGATGCGTATCCGAAAAGTACCCCCAAGCATTATAGTTAACTCTATGATTACTGCCACAAAAGCAGGTCTTGATTTGACCACTAATGATCTAGAAACACACTACCTAGCGGGAGGGAATGTCCCCAATGTAATTAGAGCGCTGATTTCTGCCGATAAAGCCAACATCAACCTGAGCTTCAAACAGGCTACTGCTATCGACCTTGCCGGTAGAGATGTATTCGAAGCCGTACAAATATCTGTCAATCCAAAAGTAATCAACACCCCTTCTGTAGCAGCTGTAGCAGCAGACGGTATTCAATTGATAGCCAAGGCTCGTGTAACTGTTCGTGCCAATATCGCTCAGTTGGTCGGTGGTGCAGGCGAAGATACCATTCTGGCGCGAGTTGGTGAGGGTATCGTTACTTCCATCGGTTCTGCTCAAAATCATAAAATGGTACTTGAAAATCCAGATAAAATCTCTAAACTAGTATTGGAAAGAGGTTTGGATGCAGGTACCGCATTTGAAATCTTATCTATTGATATTGCCGATATCGATGTAGGAACCAACATTGGTGCAAAACTACAGATAGATCAAGCGTCTGCTGACTTAAAAGTTGCGGAAGCCAAGGCAGAAGAAAGACGTGCCATGGCTGTTGCATTAGAGCAGGAAATGAAAGCGAAAGCAGTTGAAATGAGAGCGAAAGTTATCGAAGCGGAAGCAGAGGTTCCAAAAGCGATCTCGGAAGCCTTCAGATCAGGTAACTTAGGAGTAATGGATTACTATAAGATGGAAAACATCAAGTCTGATACAGAAATGAGATCGTCAATTGCTGACCCAGGAAGCAGCAGTTCATCTTCTTCCTCTACTTCCAGCCTTGATCCAAACAAACAATAGTTTTTATCTAGAAAACAAAAAGCCAGTCAAATACAAATTGACTGGCTTTCTTATTTTTAACAAATTTACATTTGGTTTAAGAGCCCTTTCTTTTTCTTCCTTGAGTTGCTGTAGAGGGAGCTGCTGCATCTTCCATTTGAAACTGATAAAAATCCTCTGCAAGAATCTGCTGAGAGCCTTGATCAAAAATGATATTTCGATAATAGAGTGGAAGCAAAAACTCCCCATCTTCATTGAGAATTCCAAACTTATCTCCTTGTCTGGCGATGATTCTATCAAACTCCTCTCTTCTAACTTCCTGAAAGGCTGTCTCGGCGATAATTTTCCCTGCTGGAGATAACAAGCCTTGCAAACCATTTCGTTCTGTTAGGTAATAATTGCCTTCGGTTGGAAAAATTCTATCATACCCTTGTTCGAATAATAATTGTCCATTGCTATCAAGAAGGTTAAAAAGGCCTTGTTCCTGCACAATGGCAACTCCTTGAACAAACCCTTGTCCTTGTTCAAATCGAAAATCCGTTAACGTAGCCCCTTGGGTGTTAATAAATGCCCATCTATTTCCCGAGCGTACAGCTGCTTTTCCTTGATTAAACTTGCCCACCTGATCATAAGATGGCTGAATTATCCATCTTCCTTGTTTGTCTATGAAGCCAACTTTCCCACTTTTATACGCAGGGTAAAGACCTTCGGAGCCAGGAAGTATTTTATCAATTTGTGAAACAGGACTGACCTCCCAACCTTTAGGACCTAAAAGCCCAATTTTTGCATCTCTTAAGCGTACATTGTAATGCTTCTCTCCAACGCTATTTACTTCTTCCATACCCACTTGATCCAAGAGAATACCATCATAATTCATGACCCTTCTCAATTTCCCATGGATGTATTCCAAAATCACATCATTCTCTACTGTAATCTTGTGATATGAAGTGTAACGGATATCTGCCTTCCCTTCTCTTCCTCGGATCAGCATGTATTGATTGCCATCATATCCAAAGAAATAATCTCCATTCAAATGCTCCAAACGGTCAATTACTGGTTCCAATACATAATCCCCCTCTCTATTGATTAACCCATATCCCGTAGGTTGCTGAACAAACAAAAAATTCTCATTGACTTGGGTAATATTTTGAAAGATTCTGTCCGGATTGCTAGATAATGGCAAGAAATATCCTTGGGAGTTTTTGGCAATAACCTGACCATTTAAGGCCATAAAAGCTTCATCAAATATCCCGATCGATTTAGCTTGCTTGGTTGCATGATCATATACAAAATAACGATCACCTTTTTTGGCTAATACTCTGGTAAAATACGTTTGAATATCATCATAGGTAGTTGGGAAAACTTCAATTCCGTATTCGTGAAATGCCCCCATACCATCACTCCCTTTGACAACAATCCAAGGCTGATCGTAGGCAATCACCTGGTTTGCTTTTAAGTCAAAATAAGGCTTATACTCTCTACTCAATAATTTCAATTCATTGTTGACGGTACTGATGCGTACTGCTTCTCCCAAAATATTGATTTGATCGTATTCCACCCTGAATTTAAGTTTCAGGTCTTTATCAAACACCTCATATGTCTGAGCGTAAGAAGCGAGCGAAGACATACATGTCAACATCACCAACGATGCTTTTTTCAATCCCATAATTCTTCTTCTAATTAAAAAGTAAAGAAACAAGATTGGCGTGGGATTTCAATAAAAAAACCGGAGAAGCTCCGGTTTATTTTTTCTCATCTGAGACTTTTTCCAAATCAAATAAATCTGTAATAATATCAATCATTTGGTCAGCATCATCTCGTTGACATGCAGCTCTTAATTGTACCACAGGTACTTTCAAAATCTTCTGCATCATGCTTTTAGTAATTTTTTCTATGATAGCAGCCTCTTTTTCGTCTACATTTTTCAAGTATCGAGACAATTCTTCTTGCCTGATCTGCTCCAAAGCATTTTTCAATTTATTGATGGTTGGGAATACCATCATTTCTTTTTTCCAATTAAAAAAGTCAAGAATAGATTCCTCAATTATCTGTTCTACCATTGGAATGGCAGCCAAGCGTTTTTCCAAGGTAGCCGATGCTTTACTTCTAATATTGTCCACATTGTACAACAATGCACCTGGGACCTCTTCAATAGATGTTTCTATACTTCTAGGCACTGATAGGTCTACAAACAACTTGTAACTTGGTATTTCCAAGGACTGAACCAATGCTTTGGTAATGAATGGCTCCGACTTCATAATGGAGCATACGATAACATCAGCTTCCTGCACATAATCAAAGCATTTTTCAAAAGGCACTACTTCAAAACCCAATTCATCAGCCAATGCCTTAGCTTTTTCAAAAGTTCTATTCGTAATGGTAACTTTAGCCTCGGGAATATGCACCATATTTCGTGCAACATCCTCACCAATCTCTCCTACCCCTATGAGCAAAACTCTTGGCTGATACGTGTTGGAAGTTATCTCTTCTATTAATTCAACCGCAGCATAGGATACCGAAGCAGCACCATCGCGGAAAGCCGTCTCTTGTACCACTCGCTTACTAGTAAAAAACACAGAGTGCATCAAACGATGTAAAAAAGGACCTGCCATGTCCAAATCTGCAGAAAACTGATAGGCTTTCTTCACTTGACTGGCAATTTGTTGATCTCCAACGACCTGTGCTTCCAAACCCATGGATACCCTGAATAAATGATTGATAGCACCTTGATCATCATTCATTACTTTGAAATAATGCTGATAGTCAACAATATTGGTCAATCCCTTTTCTAAGCCAATGAGCTTAATTATCTCTGTACTTAGATCCAAATCATGGGAGTAGTAAACCTCTGTACGATTACAAGTAGATAATATCAAGATATCCTGGATACTGAAAAACTCTTTGAATTTAACCAAAAGCGAATGAATAGAACGTTCATCCAAAGCAATGACCTCTCTTATCTGTACAGGGGCACTCTTATGTGATAAACTAATAGCTCTAAACTTATTGGACATTTGATCTACTTTTAACATACAAATTTATATCAGAAAGATGAGAGAGGAAAACCGAGAGTATCGTATTACATAATTTATAATTCGTCTAAATAATTATTCCTTTTCATAAATTCTGTTTCGGAATACAAAATTGGTGAAAATTGTAAAATTATTCCAATTGTATTAACTTATGCCTCATAGATTCGAGCAATGAAGGGTGATCTGATTTTGAACTTCTCATTTTATGAAAAACAACTTGTTTTTTTGGCTTAAAACCTATCTAGGATTTTCCAAACGGGAATCTCAAGGCTTTGTTTTGGTTTTGCCACTATTAATTGCGCTTTATTCCATTCCTAAAATTTACGATCACTACATCCTCCAATCAAGCGAAGTAGATTATCAAACTTATCAACAGACCATAGACAGCCTTGTACATGCAGGGTTTACGGTTTCTCCAAAAGATGTTAATATATCAACACAAGATAGCTCTAAGAGATCAACTTCTTCTCCAAGACCTAGGACTGCTGCTACTTTCAACAAATTAGATTTTAATGAGGCCGACTCTATCGTGCTTCAAATAGTGCCTGGAATAGGGCAAACTATGGCGGGAAGGATTGTGAAATTCAGAGAAGGGCTTGGTGGCATGTGGGAAAAAGAGCAACTTTTAGATGTATTTGGCATGAGTCCGGAAGTCATGGAAAGGGTTTTTGATTACTTTGAATTTTCACCTGGCATATACCGTAAAGTAGCCATCAACGAATGGGATGCCTCTACCTTAGCTAATCATCCTTACATTACCTACGGCGCTGCAAAAGTCATCGTAGCCTTCCGAACACAGCATGGCCCCTATCAACAACCTGAAGACCTAATGAAGGTGAAAATTTTTACAGAAGATTGGGTAGAAAAAGTGAGACCATACTTAGAGTTTTAAGGGAAAATTCAAAATAGCAGCATCATCCCACTGTAAGAAAACAGAATCACCTTTTGAAAATCTCCTAGACTGATCTTCTAAACGCCACTGCGTCCCATCGGCTAAGGCTACAAACAACTGATTATAATGAATCAAATACTGCACATCAATGACCTTTACTTTCATCCCTTTTGTTTTGAATAAGCGTACGTCTGATGGTCGAATATAGGCACCTTTATTGTCAGGAATTGGATTCAAATGACTGAATAAGTGAGCTGCGTATTTATCGGCTGGAAACTTAAAAATCTCCGCAGCACTCCCTCGTTGTATCAATTTTCCATTTTTTATCAATACCAATTGGTCAGTTAATTGCAAGGCATCATCTAAATCATGAGTAACAAAAACTACCGTTACTCCCAATTCCCGAAACATGCTCTTTAACTCAACTAACAGCTCTCTGCGTTGGATGGTATCCAAGCTTGAAAAAGGTTCATCTAATAAAATCAATTCAGGCTCCAAACTAAGCGCTCGCCCTATAGCTACTTTTTGTTGCTGCCCTCCTGAAAGATTGCGTGGTAATTTATCCTTAAATGGCTCGAGCTTCAACAACTTCAACAAAAACTTCACGCGCTTTTCACGATAAGCTTTGTCATAAAGCAACAGCGGCCTTGCGATATTTTCCTCTACAGTGGCATTAGGATAAAGCTTATAATCCTGATACACCAGCTGTACTTCATCGTACCCCGGCACCAAACGCTCTGAGGGATTGGCTACCTTTAATTCCCCTACCATGATTTCTCCTGCATCCTTGTTTTCCAAGCCAGCAATCATTTTCAATAGCGTAGATTTACCAGAACCGCTTTCTCCAATCAAGGCCAATAAGGATGACTTTTCTACTTCTAAGGAAAAATCCTTGATGACACCCTTCTGATTGTGGTAATCTTTTTTTACATGTTGAATTTTAAGAAAACTCATGGATAAGAAAGCTCTAGTTGGAGTTTTTTGGGAAGTGATTTGACCACTTGATCATAAGAGTGGTCAACCAACTCTAAGATTTTTTTATCCGATACGGATTTATTAAAAAATACTGTATTCCAATGTTTTTTACTCATATGATAACCTGGCAGGATGTCTGTAAATTGTTCCCTGAGAACAATGGCATGCTCTGGTTCACATTTTAAATTGACTGATTCAAAAAGCTCGATATCAATAATCGCAAATATTTTTCCAGCAACTTTAAAACATAGCGTATTTACATCGAAGGGTGTATCTTCGGTCGCACCCTTTTTATTGAGGCAATATTCTCTAAAATAAACTATGTCCAATGAGTTTTAAGCTAGTTACAGAATGACTTTCCTGATAAATATAATAATCAGTGCACCTAAAAACATCAAAATGGAAATTTTATTAATTCCATGCATCATACGAAGGTTAAAATTACTTGGCTTGGATGGATCAGGTTTTTGAAACATCCTGATAAAATAATTGCCTACTTCTCCTAGTTTGAAAAACTCTTTCACTCTACTATTTGCCATGGGATTGCTGATTTTGATTGTTGCTATACTTTGTAAGAAAACACAGTTATCTATACATATGTTTCATCGCTAGCATAATTCTTTCGATACAAATGTACTACATATGAATCGCAGCGTAGCAAGAAAAACAATTCTTTGTATGAAATGCTTATACGTTTTAAGACTTTAAAAAATCTAAAGTCAAGTAGTTCATGATTCAAACAGACAATTTCCAAAAAATAGAAGTCAGCTCCCAAGAGGGCTTAAGAGATTGGCTTACTCAGCATCACCAACAAGAAGCGAGTGTTTGGTTGGTTACTTTTAAAAAATCAGTTCCGGAAAAATACCTTTCCACATCCGATGTTCTGAACGAACTACTTTGCTTTGGGTGGATCGATGGCATCCGAAGAAAGTTGGACGAAGACAGAACCATGCAACTGATTTCGCCCCGACGGATAGAACATTGGGCAAAAAGCTACAAGGATCGGGCTGCAAAACTCATCGAAGAAGGTAAGATGACCGAGGCAGGATTGAGATCCATCAAACTTTCCAAGCAAGCAGGTTTGTGGGATTTCATGGATGATGTGGATAATTTAATCGTTCCAGAAGATTTGCTGAATGCCTTAAAGCAATTTGACGGGGCGGAGGCCTTTTTTCACACGATCAATGACTCCAGCAAGCGATTTGTCCTACGATGGGTGAAATTGGCAAAAACCGAAAAAACCCGAGCTGCAAGAATTCAACAGCTTGCAGAGCTCTCAGCTAAAGGAGAAAAATTAAAGGGAAGCTGAACATGAGCTGGAAATGCCCCACATGTGAACGCACCCTACTACTAGACAATAAATGGCAAAGTGGTGTCAACAAGGGTATTGATACCCTGTTTGCAACGAAATCTAAGGAACAGGAATATGCTTTCGATAAAATCTTAGGGTTTGTCGTTGCGGAGTTTGGTTAATTTTTTTGTGCCTTAGCGACTTAGTAGCTACCAACTAATCTCGAATTGCCACAAAGTCTCCAAGACACAAAAACAAACCAATTGTATAATCAAACAAGCTTTGAATAAATACTAAAAGACAACTTTTGAGAAATCCTCTTTAATTTATCAGAAAAGACTAGTAAAGAAAATCCCGGTAATTCGTAGGAGATATGCCGATTACACCTCCGGTTCAATCCACATCCCATCCTTTCGGATGATTTCAATCAATTCATCTACAGCTTTCTCGGAAGGAACAGACTTTTTCATCACTTCCTTCCCTTTATAAAGCGTGATTTTTCCTTTTCCAGAGCCTACATATCCATAGTCCGCATCGGCCATTTCGCCCGGACCATTGACAATACAGCCCATGATACCAATTTTTACGCCTTTCAGATGATCTGTTCTTTTACGAATCATTGCCGTGGTTTCCTGCAAATCAAAAAGCGTTCGACCACAAGACGGACAAGAAATATACTCGGTCTTGGACATTCGGGTTCGTGCCGCTTGGAGTACGCCGAAACTTATGGAATTGTGCAATTTGATTTGGGCTTCTTTTTCTGTGCGCTCAGCCTCCTTATAGGCATCGGCACTAATCCAGATACCTTCTCCCAATCCGTCAATCAATAATCCACCAACATCTGTTGCTGCATGCAACATGGTTTTATCACTAGGTTGTATCGGATAATCCACCTTGACAACTACAGGGATCATTAAGTGATGTTCCATGATACTAACAAAAGCTCGTCGGAGTGCCGGTAAATTATGGGAATTATCACTACTCAATATCAAAACTATGTCCTTTCGATCTTCTAGGAGTGGAATAGCCTCCTCTACAGAAGTATCATTGATTTTCAAGAAATTCAACCCGTAGTGCGCTTCCTCCGCTTGTTTGAACTCTCCGAGTGTAAAAAGAGGAAATTTATTCGTTTTATCCTCCACAGATTTCCATACAGCATAATCTTGAATTTCCTTCATACCATTTGGTAGCATGAAAGGAATCGGATTTTTCCCCGAGTACACATAATCTGCTCCTTGATCGTTCATTTTCCACTTGTCCAATTCTGGTAAGTAAAAATGCCCGACTGCCTTCACTTCCTTTTCAGTAATCGATGGCATAATGGAAATGTCAGTAATCACTCGAGGTACATTACCTCCACCAAAATTGAATACTTCTAAACTCTCCCGTTTATTGTATTCAAAAGGTGTGATGGGGTAGTTTTTGATCGATGGAATTGGAGCATGACTGGATCTTTCATTATAGCGATCCACCAAAGCCTGTGCCACCGGTGGTTCAAACTCAGGATCCTCCGTCAACGATACACGCACAGTATCTCCCAACCCGTCTTCCAACAGCGCACCTATACCAACAGCCGACTTGATTCTACCATCTTCTCCATCACCCGCCTCCGTCACACCCAAATGCAAAGGATACGGTTTAAAACCTCCTTCTTCCAGCTTTTGAACTAACAAACGATAGGCCTGCACCATCACCTGTGTATTGGATGACTTCATGGAAATGACGATGTCGTGGAAATTTTCATCTTCACATATTCGCAAGAACTCCAAAGCCGACTCCACCATCCCAAGGGGTGTATCGCCATAGCGGCTCATGATTCTATCCGATAAGGATCCATGATTGGTTCCAATCCGCATGGCGGTGCCATGTTCTTTACAGATTTTCACCAATGGCAAAAAGCGTTCACGGATTCTGTCTAATTCTTCTTGATAGCTTTCATCCGTATATTCGATTACCTCAAATTTCTTTTTATCGGCATAGTTACCGGGATTGATACGGACTTTCTCCACAATCTTAGCTGCAATTTCAGCAGCATTTGGAGTAAAGTGAATATCAGCTACCAAAGGAGTTTGATATCCTCGATTACGCAACTCTTTTCGGATTTCACGGAGATTTTCAGCTTCTTTGATGCTCGGTGCTGTAATTCGAATCAATTGACAACCAGCTTCAATCATGCGAATACACTGTTCAACAGATCCCATGGTATCCATGGTGTCTACGGTAGTCATGGATTGGACCACGATGGGATTATCCCCACCAATGATGACATCCCCTACTTTAACTGGAATAGTTTTTCTTCGCGAGTACTGCGTCAGGCTATTGCAATACTTGATGCTTTCTAAAAGGTCCTTGGTGTGCATAGGTTTATAAGTCTCCTAATTGAGGTCTGATAATCATTTCTTCAACTACTGAAAAAGCAGAAAGGTTATACGCTCCCCACACAGCCTCCGCTACATCCTCTGCTTTCATAAATCGCTCCACTGGCAACTCCACGCCTTCCCAGCTCGCTGTATAAGTCGCTCCAGGAAGTATCGAAGTCACTCGTATATTAAAATCTTTTAATTCTTGACGTAAACACTTGGTAAAACCCAACATAGCCCACTTGGAAATGGCATAAGAACCACCGTTGGCATAAGCTGTAATTCCAGCAATTGACCCGATGGAAAAAATATGTCCCGATTTCCGCGCAATCATTTCATTGGCAAAAGCCCTCGTTAGATGGTATGCTGAAAATAGATTGGTCTGCATCATCAACTCTAAATTTCCTTCTGGCTCATTGTAAATGGATCCAGGAAGAAATACACCCGTATTATTTACCAAAATATCCGGAATAACCTCTGCTTTTACTGCCTCTGCAAAAGCCTTCACCTCATCCATGTTTGATAAATCAGCCTTCATGGTAAAAAGTCTTATAGAAGGATACTTTTCGGAAAATTCCTGTTGCATAACTGCCAAATCAGCAGCATTTCTTGCACAGGTATAGACATCGTAACCCTCTCGGGCAAATCGCTCAATGATGGCGCGGCCTATGCCTTTGGTACCACCTGTGACGAGAATTGATTGAGACATTTGATTAGTGCTTTAATAGTTAGTATAACAACTATCTTCGAGAGACAAAGTTACATTTTTTTAAAAACTTCCCACATTTAAACGTTTATTTCCCGACTCATCCCAACCCTATTGTTTAATTTTAGTGCATGGAATTTGAATTGACCGATAAAATTGAGATTGCTGCACAGTTTGTCAACAGCACCAACCGACCTATTTTCCTCACAGGAAAGGCAGGAACAGGCAAGACTACCTTTTTACGCAAGCTTACCAGCATCACGCACAAAAACTTCATCATCGTAGCACCAACAGGCATCGCTGCCTTGAATGCCAAGGGAGTAACTATCCACTCCCAGTTTTTATTGCCCTTTGGTTCCTTTATTCCTAGTCGTGAACCAGAGGGAAATTTTTCTCAGTCAGGAAATTTCTATTCCCAATTTACCTTGGGCAGGAGACATACCTTGAATGGTGCACGGAGAAAAGTACTGCGCTCGGTAGACCTGATCATCATCGATGAAGTGTCCATGCTGCGAGCAGATATTTTGGATGCCATCGATTACCGCATGAAAAGCCTCAAGCAAAATTTCGATGAACCTTTCGGTGGCGTGCAGGTGCTGATGATTGGGGACTTATTTCAGCTTCCTCCTATCGTGAAAAACGATGAATGGGCTGTGTTGGGTCAGTTTTATAAGGGCATGCACTTTTTTGAAGCACTGGCCTTACGCAACTCTGGCATGATTTACATCGAATTGGATAAAATTTTCCGCCAAAAGGACCAGACTTTCATAGATATTCTCAACAAACTGAGACTCAATAAAATTGAGCGATCCGATGTGGACTTTTTGAATCGTTTTTTCAAGACCGAAGCAGAAATCGAGAGCGAAAAAGAAGTCATCACCATCACTACCCACAATTACAAAGCTGACCAACAAAACCGGAAGGAATTGGATGCCTTGCCCGGGAAATCTCAGTTTTTTGAAGCGGTGGTCGAAAAAGACTTCCCTGAATCCCTCTACCCTGTTCCCTATACGCTAGAATTGAAAGTAGGTGCTCAAATTATGTTTATCAAAAACGATACGAGTGGTGAGGGGCGGTATTACAATGGAAAAATGGCAACCGTTACAGGGTTTGAGGAAGATGGAATTGAAGTAAAAATGAGCGATACCTATATGACGTATCATCTGAGTAGGGAAGTATGGGAAAATAAGCGCTATGCAGTCCAAGAAGATACCAAAGAAATCCAAGAAGAGGTTATTGGTACCTTTCAGCAGTTCCCTATCAAACTGGCTTGGGCCGTAACGGTACATAAAAGTCAAGGTTTGACCTTTGATAAAGCCATCATCGACGTAGGCCAGGCTTTTGCTCCGGGACAGGTGTATGTGGCTCTTTCCAGATTGCGGAGTTTGGATGGCTTGATTCTACGCACCAAAATCCAGCCCACGGTGATTTCTTCGGACCCAGAAGCCAGTCAGTTTACCAAAAGTACCGAAAGCCAGGAGCCCTTAGACAGCTTATTATCCAAAGGACAGCAGGACTACATGCTAACCCTTTTGGAAAAAACCTTCAATTTTTACGAAATCATCTTAGGAATCCAAGAGTTTCAAAAAGACTCAGATAGCAGTTTAGCATTTGAGGACGAGGAAATGAATCTAGCTATCCCTCAATTGCTGGCATGGATGGCTACGGAGTCAGAAAACACCTTCAAATTCCAGCGTCAATTGGTCTATCTTGGACACCATCAACAAATAGATCAACTTTCTGAGCGCTTAGAAAAAGGAAGTGCTTATTACCAGAACTTTTTGCTCGAAGCACTGAAGGCTTTGTACAAGCACATGGCCGAAGTAGAGCGATTCAGTCAAACCAAGCAATACCTTGAAAAATTAGGAGAGGTTGACCTGCTTATTTTCAGAAAATTGTTGGAAATCGCCCGTACCAAGACCTTAGTGGCCTGCATCATCAATGGAGAAGAAATTCCCAAAATGGAAAATTTCTCCCGTGAGCTCAGCAATCAAACCAAGGATATGCGTACCAAGGCTAAAGAAGAAGCGCTGGCTAATCCTAAATTTGGTAAAAACAAAACAGGAAGAAAGAAAAAAGAGGATGGTCCTAACCTGAAGAAAGCCAAGGGAGAAACTTATGAAATCACCTATGCTTTACACGATGAGGGGCTTACATTTCTCCAAATAGCAGAAATGAGAGGGTTGGCAGAATCTACGATCAAGAGCCATCTAGCAAAAGGGATTACGGAGGGCAGGATTGATATTGCCCAGCATTTTTCACCCGAATATATTGACGAGCTCCGAAAAGTAATTGTCATGCATCAATTCGACCTAGCCCAAATCAGAAAAGAATATCCTGGCATGTACGATTACGGGAGTTTGAAAATGGTATTGGCCCACATCAATCCGAAGGAATAAAGACTTTAAATCGTTTTTTGGAGCTTTATCCCAATGCTTTTGCAGGACAAACTAGGAAGAAGTATCTTGAAAGCTTGTAATTGAAATCTCAAGCTTGATATGAAACTGTTATTGAAATTTGTCTGTGCCTTATTTCTTGTTGGAAATGTGAGCGCTCAAGACATGGGCTACTACATGCATCCTGATATTCATGGAGAACTCATCGTCTTTGTTTCGGAGGGGGACCTTTGGAAAGTATCTACCAATGGAGGGAAAGCCACCCGTCTCACCACCCACCATGGAGAAGAATCCCATCCAAAAATATCTCCGGATGGAAAATGGGTTGCCTATGCGGCTTCCTATGAAGGCCCTACCGAACTGTACATCATCCCAATAGACGGTGGCCTACCTAGAAGATTGACCTATGAAACAGCCGCCTCCATTCCAACGGCTTGGAAAACGGCAGAAGTAGTAGCTTACACCACCAATCAATACGCCACTTTACCCCGCTTACAAACAGTTACTGTCAACATTCAGACAGGAGAGCGCTCCATTCTTCCCTTAGAAATGGCTGCGGAAGGAAGCTTTACAGAAGATGGCAGCACCTACTTTTTTGTACGACCCACCTTTCATAACAATGTCACCAAACGCTACGAAGGAGGCACTGCACGTCAAGTTTGGAAGTACACAGAAAATACCCCCGAGGCCATCAAATTGACCAAAGATTATAAAGGTGAAGACCACCATCCTACCTATCATCAGGGAAGAGTGTATTTTATTTCTTCCCGAGATGGCATCCAAAATGTATGGTCCATGGCCCCGGATGGAGCAGATCTTCGCCAACATACCAAACAAGAATCTTATGATGTGCGTGAATTTGCCCTGCATGGCAATTCCCTAGTGTACAGAGTAGGTGCAGATATCCATGTCATGAACCTCAGCAACAATACAGATAAGCAACTTGCTATTCAACTGAGTTCAGATTTTGAGCAAATGCGGGAAAAATGGATTAATAATCCAGAATCTTACATCACAGGCATTTCGGTTAGCAACGATGGACTGCAAGTAGCTTTGACCGCAAGAGGAAGAAGTTTTGTGCTTCCTGCCAAAGATGGGAGGATTGTTCGATTGGATAGAAAAGATGGGGTACGGATGCGAGATGCCGTTTTTTCTCCCGATGGAAAAAATATTTATGTCTTCTCGGATGAAAGTGGTGAATTTGAAATTCATCAATACGATAGTAAAGGGATGGATCAAGGTAAACAGTTGACCAAAGATGGAGTAACGTTACGCTTCAATCTGAAACCTTCCCCTGATGGAAAAAAACTTGCTTTCACTGATTTGAACAGAGATTTATGGATTTTGGAGCTTTCTACAGGAAAGCAAGTGAAAGCCTCTACCAACCGTGAGGGCATCAGTGGAGCTATGGCTTGGTCTCCTGACAGTCAATGGTTAGCATTTTCTCAGTCAGCCTCTAATACCTTTAATCAGATTTTCGCTTATGAATTTGCTACAGGCAAGCGCATTGCCATGACCTCGGACCGGGCCAACAGTACAAGCCCTCAGTGGAGTCCAGATGGCAATTGGCTGTACTTTTTATCCGATAGAAACTTCCAAACCAAGGTTGGTTCTCCGTGGGGTACCCGTCAGCCAGAGCCTTACTGGCACAAGCAGATGAAAATTTATCACATCTCACTAAAAAAAGGATTAGTCTCTCCTTTCCATTTCAACCATGAATTGAAAAAAGAAGAGAAAAAGGCAGAAGGTCCAGTGAAAGTGGTCATTGAAGAAGATGGTTTGATGCAACGTCTTCGAGAAGTACCTATACCTGCTGGCAATTACCGTAATTTAGTCGTGACCGACAAAGCACTTTATTACCTGAACGATGTCAACGATGATGGTAGAAATAACATTACCATGACTGCCATCAGTTCGAAAGTAGAACCAAAGACCTTTATCGACAATGTCAGGAGATTTGTCACTTCCGCCAACAATCAATTCATGCTAGTGACTGTAGGCAGTACGCATCATGTGGTAGAACTCAAGACCTCCCCTATTTCCAATTTAGCCGAATTCAAATTGGATTTGAGCAAATGGAATTTCTCCATCGACCCAAGAGAGGATTGGATTCAGTTGTATACCGATGCTTGGAGAATGGAGCGGGACTATTACTATGACCCGAATATGCACGGAGTCAACTGGGACAAGATGTATGAAAAATACTTACCATTGGCCAAGCGTGTAACTACCCGGGCAGAACTCTCAGATGTCATGGGAGAGTTGATCGGTGAGTTAAGTGTATTGCATGCCAGTGTGGGTGGTGGTGACCTGAGAAGAGGACAAGACCAAGTGACCATGGGCTTGCTTGGTGCCAGACTTTCTAAAAACGAAGCATTGAAAGGATTTCAAATCGATTACATTTATCAAACCGATCCTGACTATCCCGATGAGCAATCTCCATTGGCGCATCCAGACATTGATATTCCAGCTGGAACTGTCATTACCCATGTAGATGGTCAAGCGGTAGCTGAGGCTCTGGATTTGAATTACTTCTTAAGGGATAAAGCAGGTAAACAAATTCGTCTGTCATTAAAAAGTAAAACAGGTGCAGTTCTAGAAGACAAAATCCTCATTCCAATGAATGCCCGTGCAGAATCTAACTTGCGCTACAATGACTGGGAATATACCCGTCGACTGGAAGTGGAGAAAGCTTCTGATGGTGCGTTTGGCTATGTTCACCTGCGCGCGATGGGCGAAAGCGATGTCAACCAATGGTTCCGAGACTTCTATCCTCAATTCAAAAAACAAGGCCTGGTCATCGATGTCAGACATAACAGAGGAGGAAATATCGACAGTTTTATACTCTCCCGCTTGATGCGTGAAGCCTTCTTCTACTGGAAAAACCGGGAAGGGGAACCTTACTGGAATATGCAATATGCCTTTAGAGGTCATTTGGTATTGCTTGTGGATGAGTTCACTGCTTCGGATGGTGAGGCTTTCGCAGAAGGTTTCCGAAGACTTGAACTAGGCCAAAGCATCGGTGCACGTACTTGGGGAGGTGAAGTGTGGCTTTCGGGCGTTAATACTTTATCCGATAACGGCGTAGCCCGTGCCCCGATGATGGGTGTGTATGGAGAAGAAGGAGAATGGTTGATTGAGGGAGAAGGATTTATTCCAGACATCGAAGTGATCAACCTACCCAAAGCGACCTTTGAAGGAAAAGATGCTCAGTTAGAAGCCGCAATCGAGCATTTGAAGGAGTTGGACAAAAAAGACCCTAGACCCGTACCAAGTCCTCCGGCGTATCCTGACAAGTCGTTTAGGAATAATTAGTAAAATATAGTGAAACTATTGTAAAATGAGCTGGGAACATTTCCCAGCTCATTTTAAGTTTTAATAATTTCTATCTTAATCATACATATCGATTACAACATTTTAAAATAAGAGTCATTTTTGCATATACAAATCAAAACTATTCTTTAATTTTTTATATATTCGAACTCATTAATAAACAATTTCTAATATTTGATTCATGGCTAAGTTTTTATTTACTGCAATTTTTGTAGTAATGGTTGCGCAGCAAACCTTTCCCCAATCACCATGTAACCCACATCCACTTTTCAATATGCTACCCAATCACAGCATATCCGGATGTGAGGAAAAAGAGTTTGATAAATTGAAGTTGGACTATACTGATAGAGATGGGACTTGGATACAGTATGAAAAAGCTGGTTATTTCTTGAAGACCTATTATACCTTCGATGGAGAATGGGAAAAAAGACCTTCCAATGCTATGATTTTCCAAAATTACATCCAAGCAGTAGCTTCCAAAGGAGGGTCAGTCATCCATGAATCAAAATCTGTCATCTTTCTTACTTTAAAATCAGGGGGAGATACCTGGTGGATACAGGTTCAAAGTGATCAAAGCGGAACTTTCTCGGTGAGCACAGTTAAAGAGGAAGCGATGAACCAATACATTGTCCTTTCTGCTGAAGATATCGCCAAAGAAATGAAAGCCAATGGAAAAGCTACTTTTTATGGAGTTTATTTCGATACAGACAAATCAGAAATCAAGCCCGAATCCAAGGAAACCTTGGAGCAAATTGCCAAGTATTTAAATGAGAATCCTCAGGTAAATGTCTTTATAGTGGGTCATACAGACAACACAGGTACTTATGACCACAATCAAAAATTATCAGAAAAAAGAGCAGAAGCAGTTGTTGACTACCTAATTAATAATTATCAAATTGCTACTTCTCGACTAAAAGGATATGGCGTATCTTCCCTGTCTCCAATCACTACGAATACCTCAGAAGAAGGGAAAAGCAAAAACAGAAGAGTGGAGATGGTGGTAAGGTGAAATCTTATCAATCTACCATAACTCCATTCAATTACATGTTGGAAAGTACTTTACTAGGAAAAATTAACGCATATTTATTGAAGTATAAATAACTGTTTTGACTTTATCGGCTTTACGAGCATGGTTCAAAATAGAAAATATCCTACCCTACTCAAAAATTCAACTCAAACTGCACCATCAAAGACCTTCCAGGTAGCCAACTATTGGCATCGGCTATACCTGAAGCGTAATATGCATGAAAAGTCTCCACATGGTCATCAACGTTCCACACAGGTCTGCCATGCAAGCGGAGTTCAGGGTCTGCACCAGTAAATCGAGTGATAAAAAACAGGTTATTTCCGATCACAGATAATCTGTTACTAATTCTATTTCCTCTAATACTTACGTCAAAGCTTCTGGAGATGGATAAAAATTGAAGGTTGAGAAAACTTGAATTTTCAACGAAGTAGGAATTGAAGGTATTTTAGTGGATCAAACCCAAGACAAAACAAAATATCAGAACCAAACGCATACACATCAAAATCAAAGAATTGTAAATGTTAATGTAAAAAAAAATACAAATATACCTACCTGTCTAATTCTCCAGAAACTCTTTTTTCAATTTCATAATCATTATAACAGGATTATCCTCAGCTTTTACAATTCCAACCCCTTCCAATTCAATTTCTTCATTCTTGTTTTCAAAACTTTGAGAAGGAATAAGAATATCTATAAAATATCCTCCTTTATGGTAAACCTCATGATTCACAGGATGAAACGAGGTCAACAGCACTTTTTCAGGAAAGTTTGTGAGATCGTTTTTTATATTTTGTACATGAAATATCCTTCCTGAGCTTTTAAAGTCAATGAAATGATGAAGCCTTCCAGAATCGTTTTGCTTAAAGAAATAAGTAAGTAAAAAAAGGTTAGCATTGTTTACATGCAATACCGGAAATGAGGCAAGTCCCTCTGTATTCTTTTGCAAATACTCCATTTGTGCTTGTGTATTTCTTAAGCCAACCGAATTATCGATTCCATACTTACCAAAATCAATTGTCACTACTTCATGAGCCTCTCCATTGGAAAGTCTGTAGAATGTATTATTAAACATCAATGAAATAAATAGCTCTCCATTATCATTTATGGTAAAGCTCTCTGAATTGAAGGAGTAATAATTACCCTCAGTTGTGATTTTCTTTTTGAAAATTTCTTTTGGTAATTCATCATGTTTCACTGCAATAATATCTGCATTGGAGGCTTCCCCATTGACGATATTATCAATTTGCTGAGTTGAGAAATAATAAATATCTCCATCTCTCCTTGCTGAATTAGCTGAAGGTATAAAAAGAGGACGATCATTCAAGAACTCAAAGTTTTTAGTTGAATATCTAATAATTCGACCTTTATCCCCTCTACCATCTAAAATATCAATGTATTCCTCATCAATATCAATGAAAATATGACTCAAAAATGAATATTGATCAGGCCCATCTCCTCTTTTATCGAGCGTTGATACGAATTTTCCTTGCTTATCAAACACAAAAAGTACTGCTTGTGCAACATCGACGACATATATATATTTTTCTTTGATAATAATTCTATTTATCCTTTCACTAATCATACATTCATTGGTTGTCTCTAATTTGATATAATAAACAGAATCCACAAATTCTGATAGATTGATGGACTCTTCCGCATGAAATGGATTAATGGAAATTACCTCCTCTGATAAATCTTTCTCTTTGCAGGAAAACATTAGGAAAACCCCTGAAAAAGCAAGAAAAATGACTTTAAAACAAATCGAATTTATGGAAAGAAATTTCATCTTCTAATGTCTGTTTTAATCTAAGAAATAGTCTGTTCTCATGAACAAATGAATTTTCACTGACGTATTCGTTTTCGGGTATTTTAAAAAAAGTCATTGGAGTCAAATCAGGATAGCTATATTCAATCAATATCAATGGTCTGTTCGGATCTTTTTGATTTGATTTAACACCGTATTTATACCATCTAAATACTCTATTTGTAACATTATCAAATAGTAAACTCCCATACATATCTTTACTATTCATTGTCAAGTGCCAATCAGGACTATCATCTGTATAATTTGCTGAAGAAAACGGTGGAGAAATTTTTGTAAAAGTTTCACTAGTTGGAATTTCACCAAATTCTGAATCAGAAAGGTTGTAGTAGAATAGCGTATTAGAGGCTGGAAATGAATAAATTATTCTTTGATTTTTTAGATCCGGAATTTGATAGGCGTAATCAAATGAAAAAGCTCCCCAGTCGCCGTTATTATGATAAATCTCAGGTAACTTCCCGTACAGATTGATTTTCTTTGAGCTCAGTTGATACTTCATAAATGGCATATAATCTGAACTATACTGACCCCAAACGATTGAATTAAAATATAAAGCTTTTCCATCAAATATTACTGGACTGACCGAGCTTGAATATGGACTTTGCCTAAATTCAAAATCAATTAATTGAAACGTATCTATAATTTCTCCTGAGTAATCTGTGATATAAGAATATAGCCCTGTACCAAAGACCAAAATTGAATCCGTATTTAGATGATGATAATTCATGACACCTCTATTGATGCCTATTTCACCAACATGAAAATTTAATTTTTTCTCTAATTTAGTGTCAAGTAAATTATAATAGTAGATAGTATTTGTTAAGCTATTTAAAAAGGTCAAATAATCCTTATCAGCATCCTTTAACACTTCCATACCAATAAAATAGTTTGGTGTAACAGAGTCGAGTGAGAATGTTACCTTTTCTAAAAATTCTACTTCCTTGAATGTATCTAATTGTTTATGATTACAACCAAAAATCAATCCAATAAATAATAAAATGTAAGTTGTTTTCATGTTTAAATGCTTAATTAAAATCAAAAGAAATTAGAGCAAAAGCTCCAAAATGAAGAAATGCAAAAATTGCGATAAATAGTTTTTTCATATGAACTCGTTTTTTCCAAAGATATATATCAATATGAAATCTTGGTGATGCAACATTAAAAATTTAAGAAGTATTAAGTTGGGTTATTCCACCAAAAGCTCCACTTCAAAAGCATGATGGGAACTCCCTTTCATAGGAAAAAAATAAACAGTATTCGGTGGGGCGTACATGGCTGATTTGATCTTATTATCTTTATGCTGATGATAGGATATTGAGAAAATATCTGACTCCTCGTAAAGTTCTAAAATAATCACCAAATATTTGTATTCTCTCGAAATCTTAAGAGGTTCTGATAAAACAATTTCTTTCCAACCTCCATCTTTTACACTTTCTAGTACGGGTTCAAATCCTAATTCTGTAAATTCATTGGGATTATAAATTTTATAATCTACAAGATTTTTGTTTTTAGCTACTCCAAAAAGCCTCAAGTTGACTAATACAGAATGAGTATGAAACGCTTCTCCCACATGAAACTTCACTTTAGACAAATAAATTTCATTTGATTTTGGTAATGTAATTTTTACACCATAAAAAAGATTGTTTAAAGTTTTCATGTCTTCACTAACTAGTTTCCGGGATTTGCTTTCCTGAACAAGGTCTTTAGAGGAATCCCCAATCTGAAGTGCTTTAAGTGGTGAAGACTTCATTAGCATTTCTACCAGTTCCAGTTCTTTTACTCTTAATTTGATAACTGTACTATTTTTAATTTCATTTAACTCAAACAAAACATCATCCAATGCAAAACCCGACACCATTACCTCACGGTTGTCTGAAATGATTTGTGGAGTTAACTTAAATTTACCCTCAATATCAGTCACTATAAATTCTCTTGTTGGCAAAAATGTTACTTTTCGAAAAGACAGGGATTCCCCATTTTTTTCATCCACCAATTGAATAGTTTGGGCATGTAAACTTGATACCATCAAGCCTAACAGAACATATATGAAGTAAGTTATTTTCATTTTTTGGAATAAATGAGTAAGCATGAAATTATCTCAAAAGACCTGAAACCACATAAAATAAAGTCCCCAAAGTTTGACCCTGAGCAAGCAAAACTTGTCCTTTTCTTAAATCAAAGACATCTATCCAAGGCGAAAGATTAAAATCAGGGAGCCTTTTGGAAACAAAATCAAAACCATTCATATCAAAATAATTTAATAAAGTAAATACGTAACTAAAATACATGAATTAGTTTGATTTTAAAACACAACCCCAGATTTTTCCATAAACTCTACCAGAATTTCAAATTTAACAATGAATGACACCCTAAGCACGGCGAGTCTTGTAACCACTGGTTTTAACACAGGTACCATCAGCCCTCTCAAATAAACAAATCATTAAATCATAGGCACTTTGCATACTTAGCGAGTTGAAACCAAATTTTCTTCTTACCTTTGCACCCTAATTCAATTTTACAATGCTTAATATTCGGAATATCGCGATTATCGCACACGTTGACCACGGTAAGACCACCTTGGTAGACAAAATTATCCACGCCTCCAAAATCTTCCGTGAAAACCAACAGTTTGACGATTTAATCCTGGATAACAACGACTTGGAAAGAGAAAGAGGGATTACCATCCTTTCCAAAAACGTATCCGTACGATATAAAGACCATAAAATCAATATCATCGATACACCTGGTCACGCCGATTTCGGGGGTGAAGTAGAGCGTGTATTGAAAATGGCCGATGGAGTTATTCTTTTGGTGGATGCTTTCGAAGGCCCCATGCCACAGACAAGATTCGTATTAGGCAAAGCTCTAGCGCTAGGTTTGACACCTATCGTAGTGGTAAACAAGGTAGATAAACCAAACTGTAGGCCAGATGAAGTTCATGAGGCGGTATTTGACCTGATGTTCAACTTGGACGCTACCGAAGAGCAGTTGGAATTCCAGACCTTATATGGATCTGCCAAACAAAACTGGATGGGTCCAGATTGGCAAAATCCAACTGATTCTATCCTTCCATTATTGGATGCTATTATCGACCATATTCCTGCTCCAAAAATCGACGAAGGTTCACTGCAAATGCAAATCACTTCCTTAGACTACTCCTCATTCGTTGGACGTATCGCTATCGGAAGGGTAAAGAGAGGAACCATCACTGAAAATGCTCAATTGACCTTATGCAAGGCGGATGGTGTTTTCAAAAAAGTTCGTGTAAAAGAATTACATGTATTTGAAGGTTTGGGTAAAAATAAGGTTTCAGAAGTACATGCAGGAGATATTTGTGCGGTAACAGGCATAGAAGATTTCGAAATCGGTGATACCATCGCTGCATTGGAAAATCCTGAGCCATTGCCAAGAATTGCCATCGATGAGCCTACCATGAATATGCTCTTCACGATCAATAACTCTCCATTCTTCGGTAAAGAAGGTAAGTTTGTGACTTCCCGTCACATCAGAGACCGTTTGATGAAGGAAATGGAGAAAAACTTGGCTTTACGAGTGGAGTCAACTGATTCTGAGGACAAGTTTATTGTATACGGTAGAGGTATTCTTCACTTGTCAGTCTTGATTGAGACTATGAGAAGAGAAGGCTATGAATTACAGGTAGGCCAGCCTCAGGTAATCTTCAAAGAAATTGATGGTGTGCAGTGTGAACCTATCGAAACTTTGGTAGTAGATGTACCAGAAGAAACTGCTGGAAAGGTAATCGAATTGGCTACCCAAAGAAAAGGTGAATTACTCATCATGGAGCCGAAAGGTGATTTGCAACACTTGGAATTCAAAATTCCTTCCAGAGGTTTGATTGGTTTGAGAAATAACGTTTTGACAGCTACTCAAGGGGAAGCGATCATGAACCACCGATTCTCTGCTTATGAGCCTTTTAAAGGAAATATTCCAGGCAGAATTAATGGTTCCTTGATATCCATGGAAGGTGGACAGTGTACAGCTTATGCAATTGATAAATTGCAGGATAGAGGTGTATTCTTCATTGAGCCAGGAGACGACTTATATACTGGTCAGGTAATCGGTGAACACTCCCGTGACAATGACTTGGTGGTGAACGTACAAAAAGGTAAAAAATTAACCAACATGCGAGCATCCGGTTCCGATGACAATACCAGAATCGCTCCACCAAAAAGATTCTCTTTGGAAGAAGCCATGGAATATATCCAAAAGGATGAATACTTGGAAATCACTCCTAAATCCATCCGAATGAGAAAAATCTATTTGGATGAGAATGAGAGAAGTAGAATGGCGAAGAAAGATTCTTGATTGTTGTACCAAGTACGAAGTACCAAGATAGAGACCTCAGAAGTTGGAAGATTTTTGGGGTCTTTTTTTTGACCTTGGAGATTTAGCCACAAATGGCACGAATTTACACGAATTAAAAGGTAGGGGTGTCTAGCATTTAGGGGCGTAGCTCTGTAATATTCGTAAAAATTGATACCATAAGAGAAAGTAGAGATGCGTAAGACTGTAATCTTCTTAGGAATTGATATAATTGGAGAAAACAGAGGGGCGTAGCCCTGAGTTCTTCGTAGAAATTTGTACAAGGGAAGAAAAAGAGAGGCGCGTAGCGCTGATACCTTGTCAAGCTGGAAAGATTTTTTAGATAAAATGGAGGATTGAAACGGCAAATCAATTGTAAAACCTTCGAGGTTTCTTGAAACCTCAAAGGTCGTGGAGTCTGCTAACCTTTGAGGTCTTTTCGACCTCGAAGGTCTTTGTTACTTCAAAAAAAGAGCCTTTAAATTAATCAAACCTATAAATATCCAAAACAACTTCATCTTCATTGAGCCCTTCGTAAAATGAATTGGTTCGGGACAGGTAAAGTCCTTTTTTACCTACAAAAGAATTGTAAGGCTTATGAATCTTGCCTGGGAATCGCTTTTCAGTGAGCAGATTAAAGTCTTTATCCAATACAATGACGCTGAACTCATTTTTGACTTGAGGAAACTGTTCCTCAAAGTCTGAGTCTTCAACTTCTCGACCAATAGTGACAAATCGGTAATAAACATCCCTATAAGCATCATAGATCAATGAACTATAAGTAGTCTGAGATACTTTTTCTCTGATTTCGACATCTTTTGGAGCACCTGAACCAGCAGAATACTTCAATGGCTTAGCAAACTCACTTTTGGCATTAACAGATTTTACAAGTTCCCATTCATTATCATATATCAATAAAGAGTCTAAAGCAGACCAAGAATAAATCCATAAATCTCCTTTTCTGATTCTTGAATAATTCCCCAAACCCATGGGCCACATTTTACCATGATAAAATTCTGGAACAGTAATCTTTTCAATTCGCACGACTTCATTGTTTAGCAAATCAACTTGGACAGCTGGTCGAAATGCCTTCATATCTTCATCGGAATTCAAAAAGCCATTCAGAGTCATGTCCGAAAAATACAAACTACCAGCTTCAAAAATTGTCATATTATTCGCCCTTGAATAATGGTTCACCAAGCTTTTCATCATTTCCTGGGGATTACTCCTGTCCATTATTTGTGGATTATACTGAGTAACCACCTCTCCTTGACCATTCACCAAGGAAGTTCCATTCAATAGCATTTGATTAAATAAAAAAACCGAATCAGCATTGTGATAATAGAAACCATATAATGGACGTAAAGGAAACTTCTCATCTCTCACAATCACTGTTCTTTTGACCATTTCCCCCGTTTCCAACTCATAAAAATCAAGAGAAAAATTCACCTTGTTCAATACTAACAGCATCTCAATACCCTCTTCTTGAATTACCTGAAACTCAGTAAAATCAAAATTGGAAACAGAGTCTATTGCTAGTTTCACTTGTCCCTGATGAGTAAAACTATTGGTAAAAGCTTTCTTTTCAGAAAATGAATCTTTCTCTGAACAGGCCCACATGCAAACGCACAAGAGAATACACAGCAGCAAATATTTATTCATAATTTTCACACATTTCATTGACCTAAAATTAACTAATTAATTTTTTAATTACAAAATTAAAAATCTCTTTTACACTTTTTTTCGGACAAGCAAATCAGATAAAATCATCCTTAATGAGGATGTCGAAAATGTAATAATAGAGGAAGTTGAAACCAACCATATCAAGTACAAATATCTTGATAAAAATACTTCCTATACGGTTGATTTGAAAGCCCTAATTGCCAATGAAAAGCACAAGGCCTTTATGGAACAGCACAGAAATACCAAATACATTTACTTCCTCTTCAGCGAAAAAACATGGAGTGGTTCAAATAGTAACAACCAAGGAATTAAGGAGCGACAAATAAGATACCTTATCAAAAATTCTGTAGTAAACCAAAGGGAGTAGTCCCCTCAATCAATAAGATTTCAGGGATCTTTTTTTGATCCCCGAAGTTTCTAATACCCTTGGAATTTTTGCCACTTTGCACCCAACAGAAAAACAAAAAGCCTCTCAATTTTCCATTTGAGAGGCTTTTTGAAAAATTCCAAAGAGGTTTAGTTGACTACTTTTTCGACCACCAAATTGTGATTGGTATAAATGCAGACATCTGCTGCTATACCCAAACTTTCACGTACCATTTCCTCGGCACTGAGTTGGGGAGCAAATTTCTTCAATGCACGGGCAGCTGATTGAGCAAACATACTTCCTGATCCTATGGTTGCGATCTCCATATCAGGCTCAATAACATCTCCTGTACCTGAAATAATCAATATATCCTGAGAATCCGCCACAATCATCATTGCTTCTAGACGGCTCAGCATTCGGTCCATTCTCCATTCTTTGGCTAATTCTACAGCAGCGCGCTTCATATTGTTGCCATAGGCCCCCAATTTTTCTTCAAACTTCTCTAGCAAGGTAAAGGCATCAGCAGTCGAACCAGCAAATCCAGTGACGATTTTGCCGCCTTGTAATTTTCGGATTTTATTGACCGAACTCTTTGCAACCGTATTTCCCATCGTCGCCTGTCCATCCGCTCCGATGACCACTTCTCCATTATGCTTGATCGCTACGACGGTTGTTGATTTTATTTTTTCCATATGGGGAGTTGATTAGTGATTGGTTGATTAGTTGTTTAGTGATTAGTTGATTAGTTGATTAGTAATTGGTTGATTAGTGATTAATTGTTTGCTGGATAGGTCGAGAATCCACTATCCAAAGTTCGAACAATGAGCAGTGAACGATTCGCGTAATAAAAGGAAAAGGCGAGTTCTCTACATGCCCCAAGTCTTATGTCTTGTATCTTGTGTCTTATGTCTCATGCCCACTACCAGAATCCCTACTTGGTACTTAGTACATGGTACTTGGTACAACGTAAATGGTACACTCAAAACAATGACCAAAACAAAAAGTCCCGAAGAATCAGGACTTTTTGACAGGTATTTTATGTCTAGGATTAGATCAATATTCTAACCGGATCTTCCAAGAGTCCTTTAAGTGTCTGAAGGAAGGCAGAACCTACTGCTCCATCCACTACTCTATGGTCACAGGAAAGCGTTACTTTCATCACATTTCCGACTTGCATTTGACCGTTTTTCACAACCACAGTTTCTTTGATACCTCCTACTGCTAAGATGCAAGCATCTGGTGGGTTGATAATGGCGGTAAATTCATCGATACCAAACATTCCCAAATTAGAAATGGTAAAGGTATTCCCTTCCCAATCCTTAGGTTGCAACTCTTTTGTTTTTGCTTTTCCTCCAAGAGATTTCGCCTCGTTGGAAATCTGAGAAAGTGACTTGGAGTCCGCAAATCTGATTACAGGAACCAATAAGCCTTCTTCCACTGCTACAGCCATACCGATGTGGATATGGTCATTGTAACGAATTTTATCACCCAACCAGGAAGAATTTACCTTAGGATGCTGACGTAGAGCTGCCGCAGCCGCTTTGATCACCATGTCATTGAAGGAAATTTTTACTGGAGAGATTTCATTCATGCTCTTTCTTGCTTCGATAGCTTTGTCCATGTTGATTTCCATGGTCAAGTAGAAGTGAGGAGCTGTGAATTTACTTTCAGCCAATCGCTTGGCAATTACTTTACGCATCTGAGATACTTTCTCTTCACGGAAAGACTCCTGCCCCAAAGCAGGTGCAGAAACACTGGCAGCAGCTTGTGCTGGCGCCGCTTGGACAGCCGCAGGTGTAAAGGTCTCAACATCTCTTTTGATAATTCTACCCCCTTCACCAGAACCTTTTACCTGACGGATATCGATTCCTTTTTCCTCAGCTAAGCGTTTTGCCAAAGGAGAGGCTTTTACACGCTCACCATTCTCAGTTGCTGCAGCTACAGGAGTAGTAGAAGTGGTAGTAGAGGCCTTTGGCTCTTCTTTTGGCTCTTCTTTCACAGCTGGAGCAGATTCGGCTACAGCTTCAGGCTCATCAGAACTCTTGGCTTCATGGGCTTTTAACAAGGTTTGATAGTCCGCACCTTTTTCTCCGATGATCGCAATGACTCCATCTACAGGAACTGAATCTCCTGCTTCCACTCCGATGTAAAGTAAAGTACCATCTTCATAAGACTCCAATTCCATGGTCGCCTTATCCGTCTCTACTTCTGCGATAATATCACCAGATTTAATATCATCACCTACTTTTTTCAACCAGCTTGCGATAGTACCATCTGTCATAGTATCACTCATTTTAGGCATGGTAATGACTGTGGCATTGATACCGGAAGTATCGATTTTCTCTGCTTGTTTTGGTTTTTCTTCAGCAGCTTTTGATGGAGCAACTTCTTCTTTAGTATCTTCAGCTTTTGCAGCGGGAGCATCACCTGAGGCAATTTCCTTTAGCAAAGCATCTATGTTTTCACCTTTTTCCCCAATGATTGCAATGACACCGTTAACTGGTACTGCACCTTTCTCTTCCACACCAATGTGTAATAGTACACCTTCATCATAAGATTCCAATTCCATGGTCGCCTTATCGGTCTCCACTTCTGCTAGAATATCTCCAGGCTTAACAGTATCACCTACTTTTTTCAACCACGCTGCGATTACCCCTTCTTCCATGGTATCGCTCATTTTGGGCATTCTAATTATCTCGGCCATAAGTTTAATAGATTCCTAGTCCAAATTTAAGGAGTCCAAAAATAGTTGTTAAAATGTCTTTATTCAAATTTATAATACTATTTTCAGGATTGTAAAGCATGAAAACAGCAGAATTGTTCCCAAATGCCCTTAAGTAAAAACACAGAATATGAATCTCCTAAGTGGCTTTTCAATGGCCATCTTCAGACAATCATCCCTTCACTCTTTCGCTCAAGCATCCCGCTGCCCTTTGAAAGAGAGCGCATTACAACTGCCGATGGGGATTTTTTGGATTTGGATTGGTTGAAAAACAACTCCGATGATTTGGTTATCATCAGTCATGGATTGGAAGGTAATAGCCAACGCCCTTACATGACTGGTATGGCCCGACAATTTTATGCAAACGGATTTGATGTGTTGACTTGGAATTTCCGTGGTTGTGGAGAAGAACTTAATTCCAAACCTATTTTTTATCACTCTGGTGCCACTTATGACTTGGATACAGTCGTTAATCATGCCGCAATTGGTTACCAAAATATCCATTTGATAGGCTTTAGTCTAGGTGGAAATCTTACCTTGAAGTATTTGGGAGAAAAAAGAAACAGGCTTCCAAAAATTAAAAAAGGAGTTGCTATATCTGTTCCTTTGCATCTAGAAAGTTCTTGTCTCAAAATCTCTTCCGGGGAAAACATCATGTATGCCAAGCGCTTTTTAAAAACCTTGAAAGAAAAGGTCATCAAAAAAGCTAAACTATTTCCTGAAGATATTCCTCTGGGAACACTTCGGAAAATCAAAACTCTTAAAGACTTTGACGATATTTACACAGGCCCGCTTCATGGATTTGAGGATGCACATGATTACTACGAACAATGTTCTTCTTTATATTTCCTAGAGGGAATCGAAGTACCTACACTGGTCTTAAATGCACAGAATGATCCATTTTTAACAGATAAGTGCTTTCCAATTTCGCTGGGTAGGACCTTGGATACTGTCTGGATGGAGTTTCCCAAATTGGGGGGGCATGTGGGCTTTACTCCGAGAGAAAGCAAAGACATTTATTGGTCAGAGAAAAGAGCATTTGAATTTATCAGATTTGAACCTTAATTTTCTAAAAAAATACAGCTATGTGCGGTAGATATTCACTCAGTAAAAGTAAGATAGAACTCGAAGAACGATTTCAGGCAGAAATGCTGGGAGATTTCAATCCCCGATACAACATAGCGCCCTCACAACTCGTGCCCGTCATCACTTCAGATAGCCCCAAGGGATTTTCATTTTTCTACTGGGGACTTACGCCTGATTTTGCCAAAAATAAACCTGTATCTATAAATTTCATCAATGCACGTGCAGAGACAGTTCATCAAAAAGTCTCTTTCAAATCTGCCTTTAAACAAAGACGCTGCTTGGTACCGGCGGATTGCTTTTTTGAATGGAAACGGGTTGGCAAAAAGACTAAAATCCCTTATCGATTCGCATTGGAAAATGATGAAATTTTTGCATTTGCAGGGGTTTGGGAAGAATATGAGAATGAAAAGGGAGAAAATAATCACACATTTTTAATCCTTACCACCCAACCCAATTCGGTGGTTGGTGAAATCCATGACCGGATGCCTGTGATTTTGAAGAAAGAAGATGAGAAAAAATGGTTGGACAAGTATAGTTCGGAAGAAGCCTTGCTGAATCTTTTGCAACCATATAATCCCGAGTTGATGGTGTCACATACCGTTTCCCCTTTGGTGAATTCTGTTTACAATGATAGTCCTGCGATCATTCGAAAAACCTCCCCTATGGATCAATTTGGAAACTATACCCTTTTTGGATAATGCCCACTATACATACAATAGACCTACAATTTCTTGAAACCTCTGAAGCCATTGCTTGCTTTTTGATCGAAAGTTCAGAAGGCCCTATTTTAGTAGAAACTGGGCCTGAAAGCACATTTATACAGCTTAAAAACGGCATTGAAGCACTTGGATTTGAGATGTCTGATATTGCACACGTATTTTTATCACACATTCACTTTGACCATGCGGGAGCTGCTTGGAAGTTTGCAAAATCAGGTGCTAAAATACATGTTCATCCAGCAGGTTTACCACATTTAGCAAGTCCTGAAAAACTTTGGAACTCTGCGGCGATGATTTACGGGGCAGATATGGAACGTTTATGGGGTAGTATGGAGCCTATAGCTGAGGCCAATCTGGTTTCAGTAGCAGATGGTCAGCAATTTCCCATTGGAGACCTGACCTTGGAAGCCATTCACAGTCCCGGGCATGCGGTTCATCATATCGCATGGAAATTAGATGAAATCATTTTTACCGGGGATGTGGCAGGTGTTAAAATCGATGATGGCCCTGTGGTACCTCCTTGTCCACCGCCAGATATACACATTGAAGATTGGAAAAACTCCATCCAAAAAATCCTATCGCATCATCCAAAGCAACTTTTTCTAACACACTTTGGGGTAATTGATGAGCCTATTGGTCACATGGCATCATTAGAGGCTATCTTAGATGACTGGGCTAAATGGATGAAAATCCACTTTGAAAAGCAAACAGCTATTGAGGAGGTTACTAAATTATTTATGACTTACACTCGCGAACAACTCAGCTCCCAAAACTGTTCAGAAGCTTTGATCCAAGTGTATGAGTACGCCAATCCAAGCTGGATGTCTGTTGCTGGATTGCTTCGGTATTGGAAATTGAAAAGTCAAGGAAGGATTTAAACTTATTCAGAACATTTACAGGATTTAATAGTTTTGGTAATCCCATCCAAAGATTGGATATTTGCCTAGCCAACAGAATGCTAAGCCCAAGTTTAACCAAAATTATTTCCCATGAAAAAATCCAGAATAACAGGTGCAGGGCACTATGTACCTGAAAATATCATCACCAACGACTACCTTTCCTCTATCATGAACACCAATAATGATTGGATTGTGGAGCGAACTGGTATACAGGAAAGACGTTGGTTTACCCCTGGAAAAGATACTGTTACCAGCATGTCGGCTGCGGCTTCAAAAATGGCTCTCGAACGTGCCGGTTTAACAGCAAAAGACATAGATTTTATTGTTTTTGCAACTATTACCGCCGATTATTTTCTTCCAGGCAATGGAGTATTGCTACAGCGAGAGCTTGGGATGCATGGCATTGGAGCGCTTGATATACGAAATGCTTGCTCAGGATTCATTTACGGGCTTTCTGTAGCTGATCAGTTTATCAAAACAGGTATGTATAAAAATATCCTCGTGGTGGGAGCTGAAATCCAGTCTTCCGCTTTGGATAAAAGCGATGAAGGAAGGTCAAGTGCAGTAATTTTTGCTGATGGAGCTGGTGCTGTAGTATTATCAGCGGTAGAGCCCGATATGCCAGGAATCATGTCTACGCACCTACATGCTGATGGAGATTATGCAGAAGAATTATACTGCATAGCCCCAAGCTCAAGCCAACCTGTGAGAATATCTCAGGAATTGATCGAGCGTGGTGATTTCTTCTTAAAGATGAACGGAAATGCGGTATTCAAACATGCTGTGGTACGTTTCTCGGAAGTCATCAACGAAGCCTTGGAAGCTAACGGTGTAGATAAATCCGAAATCGATTTATTAGTACCACACCAAGCCAATCTTCGGATCAGTAATTACATTCAACAAAAAATGGGCTTACCTGATGAGAAAGTTTTCAATAACATTATGTATTTAGGAAATACAACAGCAGGCACCATTCCTATTGCTTTATCAGAAGCTTGGGAACAAGGGAGAATAAAAGAAGGTGACCTGATTTGCTTAGCCGCTTTTGGTAGTGGATTTGCTTGGGCCTCAGCTTTATTGAGGTGGTAATATGAGTCATACTATCAATCGTCGTTTGTTGGAAGACCAATCACTTTGGCCTGAAATCAACCAGCAAACGACGCTTTTTTTAGATCTTTTTGCAGAATTATCTAATACCTTCACACAGCAAAAACTTATAAAAATCTTCCCATCTTCTAAAGGCTGTAAGGTTACCAAAGGTTTGCAATTATTAGGTCATCCTTATCAAGTCTTGGATATCGTCAGAGATTTTAATGAAGAATCAGGTTTTAATATACGATTACTTAATTGGTGGGGTCATGGTCTTTTTTTGATTATTTTGGTTGGAAAAAAAAGAAACTCGCAACTAGCTAAATTTGGTGAAAGTCAGCCGAGTGACTATTCTTATTTTTCAGGAGTTGACCCTTGGGATTATGAACAAATGATCCGATCAAAAACAAAAATACAAATCTCAATAAAAGATGTTATTTCAGAAAATCGCTTACAAATTTTCAAGAAAATAGCGCTTCCCAGTAATGTAGGGATACTTCAAACAGTGCTATCCAAAGAAATTGACAGAATTATGGAATATACATGGTAATCTTTTCCTTTTTTCTTCAAATTGAACTAATTTACAACCGCATATTGAATATATTCGTACCTATATAATTGAATCCTGACCAACTTCTTATGAGATATATTTTTGTTGCTTTCTTTCTACTGAGTATCGCAACCCCGACGTTTGCTCAAAATAACCCCAATGTAGTCAGCATATTTAACAGTGACTCTACGTTGGTGGGCACAGGTATTTTGAGAAATGGCTTAATGGAAGGCCTATGGAGGTTTGAAAATCCAAGAACACGCCAGCTTATCCAAACTATTAATTTCGAAGCTGGAAGTAGAGAAGGTTTATTAACAACCTTTCAGGCTGGGAATGTAAAACGCTCCGAAAGACAATATAGAAACAATAAACTGAATGGCAGTTACCGCGAATTTGATAGCACTGGAGCATTAATTTTAGAAATGTCCTTTGCTGACTCTATCCCCGTAGGTAGTTACAAAGAATTTTTTGGAAGAGACGGCAATTTCAGCTGGCTTAACCCAAGACAGGTAAAATTAGAGGGACAATATCAAAACGGAAAGCGTGAGGGTCAGTGGGTGAGTTTTTATGACACCGGTGAACTCCTATCTCGGGAAATTTATAAGGATGGAAGAAGGGATGGCCCTTATCGTGAATTTTTCCCTCAAGGAGATGTAATGGTAGAGGTAGATTACCGTAATGGTGAACCCCATGGTCCTTACACCCGATACGCCGGAGCTCGCTTAGTTGCAGAAAAAGGCACCTATGATAACGGGAAAAAAATAGGGGAATGGGTAAGTTATTTCCCAGGCACTAAATCAGTGGAATCCAGACAATTCTTTGATAATAGAGGCAATAGAACTGGGGAATGGAAATTCTTTTATGAAAACGGAAGAACTGCCAGAATAGAACGTTACGAAAACGATTTGCCTACAGGTACTTGGGAAGAGTTTTTTCCAAACAGAAGACTTTCGAAGCGGATGATTTATTCACTTGGAGTACCTACAGGCGAATATATTGAAAACCATGCCAACGGAAAAGTATCTGTTAAAGGACAATATAGAAATGGGGCCAAGGATGGTCTTTGGATAAGTTATTTTCCGGAAGGAACCGTTTATTCTGCTGGTGAATACAGAAATGATCTTAAAACAGGTCTCTGGAAGTATTTTAATAAAATAGGCATTTTGATTGCAGAAGGAGAATATTCCTTGGGTTCTGAAAATGGACAATGGTTTTATTACTATGATGGAGGACAACTAAAATCCGTCGGTAACTATTTCCTTGGCTTTGAAAATGGTGTTTGGGGATTATTTTATGACAATAAACAGTTGACCCAAGAAGAATTCTGGGATAATGGAAGATTGATGAATGTTGGTGACTACTTCTCTTATGACGGTAGCACTACGTACGATAAAGGTACCCTAAGCAATGGCAATGGATCAAGAATCACCTATTACACTTCAGGGACCAAAGAATCTGAGGGAATGTATGTAAATGGAAAGGCAGATGGCACTTGGGTTTATTTCCATGAAAATGGACGGAAAGCCTCTGAAGGCCAAATGAAAGATGGCAAAAAAGAAGGACCTTGGAGATATTTTAACATTGCCGGTAGACTTGAGCAAATCATCAATTTCAAAGATGATGAGATCATACCTGATCCATCAGAAGGCTTTTAATTAACTAAACATTTGAAACCCTCAAACAAATAGACCATACAACTGTTATGATAAAAAAAGGCTATGTTTGGACTATTCAAAAAGAAATCAGAAATTGAAAAACTGCAGGATGAGTATAAGTCCTTGCTAGAAAAATCACATAAAATCTCCCATTCCAACCGTGCTGCTGCCGATAAATTGATGGCAGAAGCCGAAGAAATTGCAAAAAAAATTGACGCATTGAAAAAATAAAAAAAGCCGAATTAACGGCTTTTTTTATTTCCTTTATTTTCAGCGATTTATAATAAAACACACTGTTTCACCCCTCCCATTTAGCAATATGGCAAAGTATTTGCTATTTTTTAATCTTGAGCAATTATACTAACAACAAAATATAATTTTATTTTTTTAATTTTTTCATGCTTTTATTGCTTATTTTGACTTTTAACCGAAATCATAAATATGTATTTTGTAAAAAAACAAAACTTTCAATCAGTATCATCCGTAAATACATTCAAAAGTACACTAAACCAATACTGTTATGAAAAGGTCAATCAAAATATTCGTAATAGTCTTGATGATTGGCATAGCTAACATGCTTCCTCATCAAGCATCTGCTTCTCCTCCTTTCGGAGTAAGCTTTCAGGTTTTCTACAATGAATTAAGTCCATTTGGCGACTGGGTGATGGATCCTAATCATGGATATGTTTGGGTCCCTTATGTAGATGCTCATTTTCATCCTTATGCCTCTCACGGAAGATGGGTAATGACATCCTTTGGGAATACCTGGGTATCGGATTTCTCTTGGGGCTGGGCTCCTTTCCACTATGGAAGATGGTTTTGGTCAGATTTCTATGGATGGGCATGGGTACCTGGCTATCAGTGGGGTCCTGCTTGGGTAAGCTGGAGAAGTGGCGGAGGATTCTATGGATGGGCACCTCTAGGCCCTGGCCTTCATGTCAATGTAGGTTTTGGAATACCAAGTGCACACTGGGTATTTATTCCTCAAAGAAGATTCAGACATAGACATTTCAACAGGTATTTCATCCCTCATCACAGAGCGGTCAATGTCTTCCATCAAACTACGATCATCAACAATACCACTGTGATTAATAATAATACCTTCTACACTGGTCCTTCTAGAAGAGAAATTGAGCGTGTAACCAATAGTAGAGTGCCTGTATATACGGTACAGGAAAGTAACAGACCAGGAAGAGCAGTCGTACGTAGCAACGCAGTAGAAATGTATAGACCTCAGATCCAATCTGACAGAAATAGCAGAGAGGTTGTAAGACCTGCTACCGCTTACAGCCAAGATGAGTTTAGAAGCCGTAATGCTACAAGAGCTGCCGCTTCTAGTCAGGGAAGAGCTGTCTCTCCTGCTAGCCGTGGAACGGAAGTTAACGGGAATTCCAGAAATGGACAGGTAGGATCTGCTCAAACTCCTTCCAGAGTAAATACAGCAACTGGGAGTACAAGAGCAAATGAGGTCAATAGAACTTCCACTGGAAACAACAATACCTCCCGAGGGGCAACTGTAAACTCTGGTGGGCAGACTAGGAATGAAGGAGTGAGATCTACAGCTCCAGCAAATAGAAACACTACAAATGCTCCAGCGGTAAGAAATAATAATCAAAATACCAATAATTCTTCTGGTCCTGCTGTGAGAAATGCTCCTGCTAGAACTTCTGGAAATAATCAGTCTTCAACAGTTAACAGAAGTCAAAATAATGCACCAAGAGCTAGTGCACCTGCTTCTAGCCGAAGTCAGTCTGTCAAAGCACCTTCTAATAACCAAAGAAGCTCTGGCCAAGTAAGCGCCCCAAGATCAACCAATAACAGATCTTCGAACGCAAGCAAGCCAACGGTAGCTCCTAGCAGAAACAGTGGATCTTCAAGCGCTGCTAAACCAAGTGTTGCGCCTAGCAGAAAAAATAGTAGCTCCTCCAGTGGCACTAGTTCTTCTAGCAGATCTTCCAGCAGCAATTCCTCTAGAAACAGAGGCAACAACTAACAGGTAAACCAACTTAACTACCCTATAAAAACCAAAAAAGGCCTTCGGGCCTTTTTTATTTTCTTTTGAAGTCATCCTGAACTCTTACAATGTCCTCTTCATTGGAGGGATTATTGATGTCGACATGTTGCCATATTTCTGCTACTATACCCCAACTATCTTTTCCGATAAGACGATGTCTTTCACCCGTTGCCAATGTAATTATTCTCCCTGGAATTAAGTCTTCCACAGGACCTTCTTCATCTGAAAAACTTCTACAAATGGCCCCATTACCTGAAAGCAATTTCCAAACCTCAGACCTGCGGTGATGATACTGCCAGGACAACCTTTTTAGAGGTTCTACTAATAGCACCTTAGGACTAAGTTTCTGCTGAAATTGTTCCTCTGACATCTCCAGTTCAGAGAAAAAGAGCTCTTTAAATTCTCGGATTTGATCCTCGTCAATTACGAAAAAACCACCCCATGGTCTAGATTGATCTTCAGATATAACGCGAAAACCATATTCAGTAAGTTGGGAGCGAACCTGATCAAAAATAGATGTTCTTGGTGCCTGGGTATTTTGTATAACAACTAATTTCATGATAATTTTATTCAATCAAAAGTAGAAAAATCCTTTGGAAAAACTTGCCTTAAAGTGCTTTTTATTACTTTTCACTGCAAATCTTGCTGTTTTTGAAAAAAATCAGAGCGAATCATCTATCCCATATAAAATGAGCTGTGAATCTCTCTGATTTTTGGGTGATCACTAATTTTTTTAAAAAAGACAATTGCTAATCTTTGAAAATTTCTCATATTTGTTTAGAATCTTTAACTTATGAACTTAAAAAATCCAAATAAAACGCTTGAAAAAATCGAAGGGGTAGTTGAAGCCAAAAGTTATCTCAATAAACTTAAGCTGATCAAAAACCTTTATGTCAAAGGAAGCAACACAGCTGGAGAAATATGCAATGAAGTAGGTATCAGTTTACCAACAGTAAATTCTTTATTAAGTGATTTAATGAGTTCGGGTGAAATCATTAAACATGGCAGAGCAGAGTCCCAAGGCGGAAGAAAACCGGATTTATATAAGTTATCGGATAATTCCTTCTACATAATTTCAGTTGACATTAATAAATTCCGAGTTCGTACGGCAATTTATAACAGCAACAACCAACAAGTTTCTTCACCGGAAATACTTAAAGTCACTCTCAATAATGAAAAAGACACTTTTGAGATCATATGTGAATTTATCAGCACCCATTTACAAAATTCAGGAATTCCATCTGAAAAAATAATTGCAGCCGGCATATCTATGCCAGGACTGATTGATTCTATAACCGGCATCAATCATACATATTTAAAATTTGGTCAAAAAAGTTTGGTTGAAAAATTTGAAAACCGACTTGGAATAAAAGTTTTTTTAGAAAATGATGCTCGGGCAATGACACTTGCAGAATTTAAATTTGGTCAAAATGACCAATTTAAAAACGTCCTTGGAATATTTATAGGTTGGGGTATAGGCCTAGGGATCATTATTGATGGAAAAATATATCAAGGCGCCTCAGGATTTGCAGGGGAATTTTCTCATTCACCCATCTTTGAATCAAGAGAGGTAACCTGTACATGTGGCAAAAAAGGATGTCTAGAGTCCGTGGCATCGGGTACTGCCATTGTACGAATGGCCAAAGAAGCTATCGAATTTGATCATGATTCAATTCTTGCAAGGATGACCCGTGAAAACAATGGAGAAATAGAGCCTTATTTGGTAGTAGACGCAGCAATAGCTGGAGATCAACGGGCCATAACTATTTTATCCGAAGCAGGTTTGGATTTAGGAAGAGGAATTTCTATTTTGATTCAATTACTGAACCCGGAATTAATTATCATTGGCGGATCTGTAGCTGAAGCGAGGCAATACTTAGTGACCCCAATTCAGCAAGCACTTAATATTTACTCCATGGCCAAAGCGAGAGAAAACACAGAACTTACACTATATAAACTTGGCAAAGAAGTTGGATTACTTGGTGGAGTCGCTGTAGTCAATGAAAAAATATTTGAGGAATTCTTTCAATGAATTCCTCATTGATTTCCTAGCCTATGAATACCCAAAATCACCTACGCTTCTTCAGTCTTTTGATTATACTGTTATTAAGTAGCGGTAATACCACAAACCCAATCAATCCACCTCTTTTTGAGTTACTCAACCCAAAGAAGTCAGGTGTTACTTTTTCCAATAAGTTGACTGAAAACAAAAATAATAACATCCTTACCTATGAATATTTTTACAATGGGGCTGGAGTAGCGGTTGGAGACATCAACAATGATGGATTGGAAGACATTTTTTTTACAGGAAACATGGTGGACAATAAACTTTACCTTAATAAAGGGGACTTTAAATTCCAAGATATTACTCAATCGGCAGGCGTGGGTGGCAAAAACTCTTGGACTACAGGAGTCACCATGGTAGATATCAATGGAGATGGCCTTCTAGATATTTATGTCTGCTACTCTGGCAATGGAGATCTTGATAGCAGGAGGAATCAATTATTCATTAATCAGGGAGACTTGACGTTCAAGGAAGAAGCTAGTGTATATGGTCTAGATGATCCTTCCAATAGCACTCAGGCAGTTTTTTTCGATTTTGATAAAGATGGTGATTTGGATTTATTTTTATTGAATCATCATATAGAGGTGATCAATGAAATAGAATTTGATAAGGCACGATCGGTAAGGCATCCTTTTGCAGGAGATAAATTGTTCAGAAATGATAATGGAGTTTTTGTAGACATTTCAGAAGAAGCTGGCATCAAGGGTAATGCTATGGGCTTTGGCTTGGGTGTAGTCGCCAGTGATCTCAATGGAGACGGATGGTTGGATATCTATGTAAGTAACGATTATATAGAGCAGGACTATATCTATATCAATAATGGAGATGGCACATTTAGTGATCAAATGGAAGATATGCTCCAACATTTATCCCATTTCTCTATGGGGCTTGACATTGCTGACATCAATAATGATGGTTTGATGGATATTTTTACTTTAGACATGCTGCCCGAGGACAATAAACGTCAAAAACTACTCTATGGTCCTGAAAATTACGAACAATATGCTTTAATGGTCAATCGTGGTTTTTACCATCAAAATATGCGAAACATGTTGCAACTCAATCAAGGAATGGGGGCATTTTCTGAGATTGGACAACTTGCGGGCATTTCCAATACAGACTGGAGTTGGGCAGCCTTATTTTTCGACGCAAATAACTCCGGTTTCAAAGACCTATTCATAACGAATGGATACTTCAGGGACTACACCAATAGAGATTTTCTAAAGTATAAAGGAGATTATTACTTTAAGTCAGCTATTAATAGAGAAAAAGCGGATACACTTCACTTGGTCACTTCCATGAGTTCTACCCCTATTCCCAACTATATTTTTGAAAACAATGGGAATCTACAATTCAAAAATCAATCAAAAAACTGGGGTATTGCAAGCCCTGGTTTTAGCAATGGAGCTGCCTATGCTGACTTAAATAATGACGGATACCTTGACTTAATTGTCAATAATATTAATGAGCCAGCCTCTATTTTTCAAAATCAAGGAGGAAAGCTGGGAACAAAACAAAATTTTCTACAGATTAAACTAAAGGGGAATACGCTCAATAGCTCAGGTATTGGCGCTTTGGTTACTTTGTATACCGGCGGTATGATACAAACGCAAGAACTAATGCCCACTCGAGGATTTCAATCCAGTGTATCTCATCGCTTACATTTTGGACTTGGAAACGCCAATATGATAGATTCTATCGCCATTAGATGGCCAGAAGGCAAAGTCCAAAAATTAGGTTCCACTGAAGCCAATCAACTACTGACTATTGAGCAAGCACATCTGCAATCGTGGACAGTACCCTCATTTATACCACCAATTTTCACTGAATCCACCCTCACAATTCCATACAAACATGAGGAATCCGGATTCAATGACTTTAAGAGACAACCCTTGCTGATCGAAATGCCGTCTTTTGTGGGCCCGGTAATGGCAGCCGCAGACATAACAGGTGATGGACAAGAAGAGATTTTCATTGGTGGAAGTAAGGGCAAAGCAGGAAACCTCTTTCAATTGGTTGATGGAAAATGGAAAGTATTTAATGGTTATAAGGCCTCCACTGAATTTACGGACGCATGTGCCCTTTTTGCTGATTTTAATGGAGATGGATGGATAGATTTATATGTTTGTAGCGGTGGATATCATGATTATCTTTCCAATGATGAGTCACTTCAAGACCGTCTTTACATAAATGATGGAAAAGGCAATCTCATCTGGGACAAAGATGCCTTGCCAAAAATCCGGACGAGTACAACAGTCGTCACTATTGCAGACTTCAACCAGGACGGAAGACCTGATATTTTTGTAGGTGGTACGGTTATGCCCGGAAGGTATCCTTCTACTCCCCAAAGCTACCTCTTGATCAATGATGGTCAAGGGAAATTTAGTGACCAAAGTAAAAACTGGCTACCCAAACAAGGAAAGCTGGGCATGGTCAAAGCAGCTGCAGTAATTGATTTAAATTCAGATAGCAAACCAGACTTGATCATCACAGGGGAATATATGCCTATTGAAGTATTCATTAATCAAGGGAATTCATTTTCAATAGAATCCGATCAATATATCGATCAACCTACGCAAGGGTGGTGGTCAAGTATAGCATTGGCAGATTTAAATAATAACGGCAAATTGGATTTAATTATTGGAAATTTCGGTCTAAATAGCCCTTTTAAACCTAGCCCAAAAGAGCCATTAACCTTGTATTTTGAGGACTTTGATGACAATGGTTCCTTAGATCCCATCCTAACTTCTTACATACAAGGCAAAGCTTATCCATTTGCAAGTAGAGACGAGCTATTGGATCAACTTTATGACATGAGACGCAAGTTTACAGACTATGCTAGCTATGCGACAGCTGAAATTCATCAAGTATTCACCAAGGAGCAATTGGTAAATGCTTCAAGCCTGCAAGCAACAGAATTGCGGTCTGTTATTTTATTAAATAAAAACGATAAACTGGAAATGCATCCGCTTCCTATTGAAGCTCAATTTGCTCCTGTCCATGCTATACAGGTCTTAGATTATGATGATGATGGAAACCCTGATATTTTGCTTGGTGGCAATCAAAACTACACAAGGCTTAGAATAGGCCTGATCGATGCTAGTTTTGGACAACTATTCAAAGGGGATGGTAAAGGAAATTTCTCTTATATCCCACAACGGGAATCTGGACTTTGGCTAAAAGGCGATATAAAATCTATTCTTGCGCTGCCATCTAAGCCCAAAACTTTCTATTTTGGATTAAATAATCAAGGAATCAGCAGTTATGAATTGCAGTAAACAGTCTTGCATACAATTACAAAAAAAACTCCAAAGTTTATATCTTATTGGTATTTTGGCTTTAGCTTGTATTACTCAGGAGGTGAGTGCCCAAAAACAAGCTGCAACTCCTACCCTTTTTACTGAGAATTTATTTTTCGTCACCGAAGTAATGGTGACAGACGTGGCCTCCCCTCCTGCCGCGGCGAGGTTTTATGCATATTCAACCCTAGCTGCTCACTTGGCATATACTCAAGCTACCAAAGGCTCTTTGGATAAAAGCCTTCTTCACTTGACTAATAGACAACTACAATCACCGAGCATGGATAATGAAGGAATCAATCCTTCATTTGTATCTACCTATGCTATGCTATTGGTTGGTCAAGAAATCATGCCCTCAGGTGATTTTTTAATAGAAAAGCAACGAAATCTAATCCAAACTTTTTCAAAAAATAGATGGATAGGTAAGAAAGAAGTTGAAAAGAACATTCAATTTGCAAGCAGCATTGCCAAGCAGGTTTTGAACCTAGCACGAACAGATGGATATAGAAAGTTAAGTACACTTACACGTTACAGTCCCAAAAAAGGAGAAGGGTATTGGTTTCCAACCCCTCCAGCCTATATGGCTGCAGTTGAACCGGAATGGAGGACAATTCAACCATTTTTTTTGAAAAACATCGAACAGTATAAACCTAATCCTCCAGCACCATTTGACTTAACAGAAGGGTCTCCATTTAAATTGCAGCTAGATGAAGTGTTTGCAGTAACAAGTAAGCTAAATGAAGAGCAAGAGCTTATTGCCAATTTCTGGGATTGTAATCCCTTCAAGGTAGAATTTTCAGGACATATGGCCATCGGAATAAAAAAAATTTCCCCCGGAGGACATTGGGTAGGTATTACTGGAATTGCCAGCGAAAAAGCAGGGTTAAATTGGGAAAAAACATTGTATATACACGCCTTGGTCTCCATGGCTTTGCATGATGCCTTCATCAGTTGCTGGGAGGAAAAATATGATTCTGATCGAGTCCGTCCAGAGTCTGTAATTCAACGCCATTTGGATCAAGAATGGAGACCTTTGCTACAAACCCCTCCATTTCCCGAATATACAAGTGGACACAGTGTCATTTCTAGTGCTTCGGCAGAAATTTTAACCGCTTTCTTTGGTGATAACTTTGATTTTATAGACACTTCCGAGGTTTACTTCGGATTGCCAGAAAGAGCTTTCAACTCCTTCTACCAAGCTGCTGAGGAAGCTGCCATTTCCCGACTTTATGGAGGCATACATTTCCGCGATGCAATAGAAGAAGGAGTCAAACAGGGAAAGAAAATAGGATTGACTATTTTGCAACAAGTCAATTCTTCAACCTCCCTTGCAAATCAATCGAAATAGCAAAAGGATTTAGTAGCTTATCCACCAATACAGCCACCTGTTCACGGGTCAACTTTTGGTCACTCATTGGACGTTCTCCAAGGCCGCATTTGTCCCACGCTTGAAGAATCATTTCTACAGTCAGACTCTTATGGATTACTTCCATAAGTTCGGAAAAGAAAGCAAAGGTTAAGGTTTCACCAGACGCATTCCAGTAATTGGTAAGATTAGGGAAGAAAAGTCTTAAACCTTCAGCCAGCTCAAACTCCGAAAGTGTTTTTTCTGGATAAAACCAAGTTTGATTGGCCCATTTATAGGGTACTCCATATCCTTTCAAAATCCCAGTAGCTCCAATTCGTTGGATTGCCTGAAAGTTGGCATGAGAGGGTTGAATATCAATATAAGGCATTATGTAAGCATTGGAATCAAGTAGTTGTTGTTGCACTTCCCTTACTTCGACCTCTTGAAGATTTTGTTGGTTCAATATTGCCACAGCTGCTAAAGCTCCAGCAGCTTGACCAATTCCCAGTACAACTGGTTGTAATCGGCTAGCTCCATTTACAATATTTGAAACCCCTATACTTTTCTCGGCTACAATCAAATGGGTGGAACTCTTAGGAATCAAACTCCCCAAAGGAACATTATACGAAGGCACCCTGATTTTAATAAAGTCGATTTCCGGTGCTTCCGGATTCATCTTATGATGATGATCTATGGTATAATCACCGACTGCAATACCAGTTCTGTACAAGGGTTTTTCTTGTTTGAAGGGCTCCAATACATGGGGTAATGTAAACATTGCTTCCGCCAATGTTCTCCGTGATTCTCTATGATAGGGAATAAACGGCAATTGATCCTCCGTTGGAAACTCATCATCTGCAATCCCCAAATGTTTAAAGCCTAATTCCTGTTGAATGTAATAAATAAATCTCAAGGAATGCAGTTTAGCCTCCTTAAGTGCTTCCATTCGCTCTTCTGGAGTCATTTCAATGATATTCATATAAATATCATTCCCACAATTAGGCCAGTTGATCATATATTTTCCATTGGGAAGCTTCCCATAATTGAGCATTTTCTGACAGTCATTGGTGGGATCGTCAAAAGAAGTAGGATCAGCATGGTCACAAGCACATGCGAAAATGGACGCATCATAACCTGCTGGCTTAGGAATTGTCATATCGGCGCCTATTCCGAAATCCTTCAAGGTAACTACATAAGTTAAATCCTGAACTATATCATTTGCTTCTAGTGGTGCATAGATTTCTCCAAATCTCGCTTGACTGTCCATACCTACAAAATACTCGTATCCCTGAGACGCCATCACATCACCGAGCTCTGTCGCATCAATCAGCATTTGAGCCTGTATACTCTTCATCTGACCATCTTGTGAATAAGTCACTAACCATCTATTGTTTTCAAATTCAACAGTTTCCCATTTGGCACGTTGCATCACACGCAGATTGATTTGGTCTTTGGTCCATTCCTGAAAAAATTTATTCCCTATGGACGGTTCAAATAAGGTATTCGATACCCAGCCAGTACCAACGGCTTCAGGTCCTCCATAATGCCCGTAGAGCTTTCTCCTAAACTCTCCCCAAATACCAGATGGCATGCGGTGATTACCATCGATGGCAGAAACCCCCGCAGAAGTGAGCATTCCTCCCAACCAAGGAGTCTCTTCCAAAATTACCGTGGAGACTCCCATACCGGAAGCTTGAATTGCTGCGGAAACTCCACTAGCTCCTCCACCTATGATCAATACTTGTGTTTGATCTTGAGAAAAGGAGAGGGACCATGAAGTAACCAATAAAAGTAGCGTACAAAGGCTAAATCGTATCATAATTTTGTAGGGTTAAGTCCAGCAAATGAGGCTGCTCCATACAAGGGGGCAAGTCCGCCAAGTTCGCTGATGATAATGGTTAGATAAATATCGGCATCAATTAAATTTCTTTGTAAGGCAGGAATAAACCATGCATGAGCTTTGGCTATATTACCACCTAAAACCAAAGCTTCAAAAGGCTGCATCCGCCATTGAAGCCCAATAAATTCCGTAAGATTGGCAGCAAACTCATCAAAAAGTTGAAATGCTATTCTTTGATAAGCGAGATTTTCGAACAAGGCTCTTACATGGGGAACAGCTACGCCATACTTCTCTCGGGCCCGTCGAACAAACCAAGCTGTGCCTACATAAGATTCAATAATACTGTCTTTGAATGGGCTTGACCACAAGCCAGCATCCTTTACTACTTCACTTAGCTTCCAAGCAGACCCTAAACCTGTACCTAAGGTCAACAACAGCGCTGTATCAAAGTCAAGATTACTTCCAACTACCTCTCCTCTTAAATAAGCCTCTGCATCATTCAAAAAGCATATATCTTGCTCCTCCAATCCCAAAAATCTGCCAAACTCCTTTTTGAGATTTAGACCAAAAAGTGAGCGAAACTTATCTTGTTGCTCAATTAGACAAACACCGTTTTCATAATCAAAAGGTGCAGGAAATGCTACTCCTACTTTTTGAATTATATACTTGGATTTTAATTGGAGGAAAATATTTTCCCAAGCACTCAAAATCTCTTGCTGATTTTTAGACGAATCTACTGCTGCATCAATCGAATCAATTAATACTGGGACCGACTGAAGAGCATCAAATATCCCAACACCTATACGAGAACCTCCAACATCCACTCCTACAGTCACTATTTTTTTTGTGTCAATCATCAAGGTCGAAGATAACGATTCATTGCTTTTAGTAAGGTTCGCTCTTCAGTATCTTCATGATACTCCCAAAACATCATACCTCCTAATCCCATTTCTTTTACAAAATCTGCTTTTGCTTTGATGGACTGTTCATTTTCAAAAGTAAAGAAAATCGAATCAGCCGGGTTCCATAAATATGGGGCTTGACTAGCTTCATCCCATAGTTTCTCATAAGCATTATTTGCTATAAATGCTTGTATATCTTTAAAAGAGAAATTTTTCCAGCCAGTGGCAGGTTGGTATAAGCCATTATTTTCAGGGAATACAGACTTCCATGCTTTACCATAAAACGCAACACCTACTACCAATTTTTCGGCAGGAACGCCCGCCTCCAAATGTTGCCTAACTGCCGCCTGGGTTGAACGCATTTCAGATTTCGGAGCATTCAAGTTAGTATGATGTCCTGTCTCCGACGCCCAAACTCCTGTAAAGTCGTAGGTCATAATATTAATAAAGTCAAGATACTTTTGAGCTTCTCCAAGATTATTGGCATCTACATATTCTTTGAATCCACCCGATGCAATCGTGTGCAAATATTGCTTTTGATGAAGCCCCCCCAAACTGTCTAAGGCTTCCTTTACAGACTTCAACATCCAAACAAAATTTTCCCGGTCTTCATCCCTGTAAGGGTTATCATCTCCAGGAATACCAGGGTACTCCCAATCAAAATCCAAACCATCTAATTGGTGCCTTAACAAATACTCTATGGCCGAATCTGTTAATTTTTTTCTACCTTCTGGAGTAAGGACGGCATCTGAAAATCCCTTAGACCATGTCCAGCCTCCAATGGAGATCAAAATTTTTAAATCAGGATTAATAGTTTTTAAAGAATTTAGGGCTACTAAATTAAGGCTATCTTGCTCAAACCTACCCTCGCCTTCCATCACGAGTCCATCTATCACATTAGCAAAGGCGTAATTGATGTGGGTAAATGCAAATGGATCTATGGTCGAAACATCCAGATTTTTCCACCCTGCAATATATCCGATGAGTTTATAGGAAGGTTCCTCCACAGAATCCGTTGGTAACGTACATGAAACCAAACCAAAGAAACAGTATCCAATTAGAAAGAAAGATAGTTTTTTCATAGTATTTTGGAGTAAAAAAAGGTGCCACTACTCATGGCACCTTTTGGGACTAACAATAAATTATGAGCTTTTAATTTCCACCATCCCACCAAGTTTTAGTCATGAAGAAATCTCCTCCAATCCTGCTAACAGCAGAACGGTAATTTTGAGGATTGTTACCAATTTCATCTTCCCAGTATCTTAGACGTCGAGGAATTTCATTCGCTTCAAATCTATTTGGATCTTGCGTAGGCTCTAAAACAGGAAACCCTGTTCTTCTCCAATTAGCCCAAGATTCAATTGAATTCAACCAGGTGGCTGCCCAATATTCTTCACCTATAAGACGGAGTTTGTCTTGTGTAGAGGCTGCTTCGAAACCTCTTCCTGCAATGTAAGCGCTGATCTCAGCAGGAGATCTAGCAAATGAGGCGTCAAAATCTACCCAAGAATTGATTGCGGCGGCAACTCCATTAGCAAAATGTGTTGATGCGTCAGAAGTAATCCAACCCAACACTGCGGCTTCAGCCTTCATTAACTCCACTTCGGCATAAGAAATTAACCAATAAGGATCTTCCCAATCTAAATATTTAAGGTTTAGCATGGAAAACATTCTATTACCGACACCGGGGGTATCAAATATTGCCACATCCTCCGGAGACAAGATTGTCCTTAGTGTAGCAGAATTATAACCATTTGGCATTCCTCTTTGCGCTGCTGGATCTGTATTCCAAGTTTCTGGTCTTTCCGGATCTCCTAACCCCCCAGACACTATCATCAATCTCGGATCATTATTAGCTTTCATCCAATCCATGAATGTTTTACTAATTTTACAATCTCTAGAATACTTGTACGTATTCCAAAGTCCATCATTTAATCCATTTCTATTGACACCAATAGGTCCCGTAGTAAAGTGAATGTAACCATTGTCTGCAATAGACTGAAATGCCCCACTATTATTTGCCTCTACAAAGACCTCTCTAGCCCTAGTAGGGTTAACCTTACTCATTCGCATAGCGATTCTCATCAATAGAGCGTTCGTAAACTTTCTCCATTGATCAAGATTGCCCCCGTACATAAAGTCCTGATTACCCAACCCACGAGCAGCAGGAGAAAATTTCCCTCTTGCATCTCTCAAAGAAGAAATCATATCTTCGTAGATTTCCTGCTGACTATCGTAAACTGGAAACCAATTTTCAGCACCTTCCAAACCTCTTCCTGCCTGGAAGTACGGTATATCACCATAAATGTCTGTCATTCTGTGCAAGTCAAATACACGCATAACTGTGGCTGCCGCATACACATTAGCTTCCGCAGGATCATCTTGGGTTCTATTGATCACATGAGAATATAAACGGATCACATCGGTATAATGACGCTCCATATAAGCTCCACTATATTGTGGATTGTAGAAATATTTATCCCCACTGAAATAACCAGCTAAAGATGCAATATGCTGTATCATTGGAGCAGCATATAATACATTTGCTCTAGTATTTTCATATTCACCAGCAATTCTAAGAGTCGCTAGAGAAAACAAAAATTGCATATCCATATCTGTTACCGCATTCGGATCCACATTGAGGTCTAATAGCTCTTGCTCATTACAAGATGAAAACACAAGTGTGAATGCTAATAAAATACCTATAAATTTATTAATCGTTTTCATAATTCTTTCAATTTAATTGTTCAGGGTATTTAGAAATTCACATTTATATTAAAACCAAAGTTTCTAGCCACTGGCATTGCAAAGAACTCTAAACCCTGAGCGTTACCTGACACTGTGTATGCTGACTCGGGATGGATATTTGGAACATTAGACCAAAGCAAAGCTAAATTCCTACCGACCAATGATATACTAGCAGACTCAAATGGGGTTTTAGCTAAAAGCGTCCTTGGTATTGTATAACCAAATGACAATTCTCTTAACTGAACAAAAGACGCATCATATACAATATTTTCAGTAACCTGCGCATAGCGACTATAATAATTATTCAACCAATAATTATTTGGATCACCAGTCACAGCTGGTATTTCCCACGTTCGGGCTTCACCATTTCTATCTACGCCAGACACTGTCAGACCACCATCACGTCCAACCAAAGTTTCTTTGTGCAATCCATTGGAATAAGCAAAAAAGTTTGTACCCGAAACTAAACTACCTCCGTATCTCATGTCTAGCAAAACCATCAACCTGAAACCCTTATAGGAAAAGTTATTAGCTAGACCCGCAGAAACTGGATGCCTTGCTTCTGCGATTGTCTCCAAACCATCTGTCCAAACAGGTAAGCCATCATCATCATATACTTTCTGCCCGTTGATAGTTTTATGCTTAAATCCAGCAATCATTCCAAGTGGCTGACCTACGATGTGACGAATTCTTTCTCTTCTTAATCGAGATTCATCAAGGTTGATAAATTCTATTGGGTCGCCTTCAGCGTCATTGCCTAAGCTGAGCACCATACTCTGATTATTCGCATAATTGAATGAGAAATCCCACTGAAAATCTTTATTCCTTATGGCTGTGATGTTCAATAATAATTCAACACCACGATTTCTCAACTCTCCTATATTAACAATTGTGGAATTGAAACCAGAGGTTGCAGAGATCCCAGTTGCCAAAATATCATTGGTGGTATTTCTATTATAATAGGCAAAATCTAAACCAATTCGATTATCTAAAAATCTGAAATCACCGCCAATTTCATACTCTGTGGATAAATATGGTTGAAGTGCATTATTCGGAATTGACCCATTATTGATTTGTCCAAGACTACCACCCAAGTGACCAGCGCCCACTAATCCATAATTGAGATTCAAAGCATAAGGCATTGGAGCTCCACCCCCTGTTTGTCCCCAAGAAGCTCTTAATTTTGTAAAAGTGATAGCTTTTGGCATTTCAATTACATCACTCAATACAAAACTTGTTCCTACAGAAGGGTAAAATAATTTACTATTATCTGGAGCTAAGGTAGAAAATTGATCTTGACGAGCTGTTAGGTTTAGGAACAAGAAGTTTTTGTATCCAAAATTTGCTGAACCAAATATAGAATTGATACCCCATTCAGAGAAGTTGTATCCGACTACTGGTTCAGCGACATTTCGAACACTGTGAAAGAATGGAACGACTAAATCATTCCCTCCACCACTCAATGCCTCACTTGACCTTCTCATTCTATTAGCGCCCACCATAGCATCCACCGAAAAATCTCCAAAATCTTTCTGTCCACCAATAAACAGATCTAAATTATCTTCTCTTAAAGTCAATTTTGTTAAATTATAACTTCCTCTAGGTCTGTAAGCAGTACCCCAAGGTTCGTAGGCATTATCGGTTCTCGCTTGATAGTCTGTACCCGCTCTACCCATGATATATAACCAATCAGTAATATCATATTTTAATGTAACCTGACCAAGAACCCTATCAGTAACGTCTGATCTTGAAAACTGATGTGCTGCCCAATAAGGATTGGTTTGGAAAACGTTTTGCTGATATCTTAACTCAAGTAAATCCTCATTTGCCCCCAACTTATCCCCAGGACCTCTTAAAGCAGAAAATGGTACATTGCCAGGTCTGTTGAAAACTGAGAAATTTGCATTCCCCGGAGAATCTGACAATCTTGGTCTATTTTGAGCATCTTGATTGGAGTATTGACCACTGAAATCTAAGGTCAACTTCTCTCCTAGTTTACTATTAATATTTACATTTAAAACCCTTCTTTTAAATCCAGCATTTGGCATGATATCCTCATTATGCAAGTCTGAATAAGCAAAACGATAGGTTGCCTTTTCATTTCCACCACTAAGCGCTACAGAATTATTGATAGTCATTCCAGTCCTATAGAAATCATTAATCCCCTCTCCTGTATGTGAGTAAGGTCTAGACACCCCATCAAACTGTATAGAAGGAACACCATCATATCTAGGCCCCCAATGTCCTTGACCAATTTCTATCGCCTCATCAGCGGTTAATGGCCTAAGACCATCCCTACCTGGACCAAACTCACGCTGATAGTCTGTTAAATCCCATGCTCTATCAAATGTGATATTACTATTTAAGGAAACTCCAATACCTTTTCTTGCTTTACCTGATTTAGTAGTAATCATGATCACACCATTTGCAGCTCTAGCACCATATAAAGCAGCGGCAGCATTCCCCTTCAAAACTGAGATACTCTCAATATCATCAGGGTTAATAGAAGCCAAACCATCTCCGCCATCATTACCTCCCCACATCCCGGCACTTCCAAGATTACCTGTCTCTATTGGCATTCCGTTAACCACATAGAGTGGCTGATCATTACCGGTTAAAGACGACCCTCCACGAATAACTACACGAGTAGAACCTGCGGCACCAGAAGCCGGAGGAGAAACATTCACTCCTGCAATTTTACCTGTTAGGGCATTACCCAAATTGATGGCTCTAGACTCCGTGAATTTATCACCTCCTACTTGGGTCACTGAATAACCTAATGCCTTTTTGTCTTTCTCCATCCCAAAAGAAGTGACTACTACTTCTGTCAAATCAGCTGTATCATCCTGTAAAGTCAAGTCAAGTTGCGAACGGTTACCAACTAATACTTCTTGGGCTTTAAAACCGATAAATGAAAATACCAGCACTGAGCTATTTGTAACTGGAATTGAGTACTTACCATCCAAATCGGTGGTAGTACCTGAGTTTGATTGCTTATCCAAGACATTGACGCCTGGAATAGGCTCACCTGTAGGATCAACTATCTTACCTGTAAGCACTCTTGTCTGGGCATAAGAATCTAAAACTATTAGTAAACTTAAGACCAGTGAAATCATTAATAGTACTGCTCTGTTCATAGGATTTAATTAAGGTTAATCATATTTATTTTGGGTTAGGTCAATTATTTGCGGGAAAACTCTTTGTGGGACTTTTATTATTTTTTTCAAAAACAAGGTTGTTTTTCATAAAACACAATTTCCAAGCTTATTTTAAAATCTAATTTCACGAAAGTGGAAAAAGAACCATTAAACCATCAATGATTTAGACTTATTCATAATTTAATACTTGTAAATGTATCAAAAAAAACCTGTTACAAAAACTTTTTATAATTTTTTTTTAAATAAGTGGCCAATCTTTTATAAATTATTAATTCAAATGAATTCTTTTACAAAATATTTTTATTCAAAAATACTCTAAAAGACCAACTTTTTAATTTTTTAGTGAAAGATACTTGTACTTAGTTGCATTTATTAAAAAACCTGATTAATCAACTATTGACCATAAAAAAAGCCTGACCTCAAAGAGATCAGGCTTAGATTCCTTACATTCTATGTATTACTTAATAAACAGCATTTCTCTATACTTCACCAAAGGCCAGAATTCATCATCTACGATCAACTCCAACTTATCGGCAGCATATCGGATCTTGTCAAAGTAAGCTTCTTTTACATCTGTACAATAACCTTTAGCTCTTACTACAATATCGTCCTCTTTATTCAAACGACGTCTCGCATCAATCATTTCATTGACATTTTGCTTCAACGATTCTAAATAACCTGTAATCTGATTGATGGTTTCAATTGCAGCTTTATTTTCCAAGCCCAAATTTTTTAAACCTGTTGCATTTTCAATCAATTTGTTTTGATACTGAATCGCTGTCGGAATCACATGATTCAATGCCAAATCTCCCATCACTCGGGATTCAATCTGCACTTTCTTAATGTAATTCTCTAGCATAATTTCATGTCGGGCATGCACTTCTAATTCATTCAACACCCCGTGCTTTTCAAACAAAGCAATTACTTTTTTGTCGCGATATGCATCTAAGGCAAAAGGCGTACTCTTCAAGTTTGATAAACCTCTTTTTTCTGCTTCTTGCGCCCACTCTTCCGAGTAGCCATCGCCTTCGAAACGAATTTTCTTACTATCCTTGATGTATTTTCTCAAGACATTAACAATAGCAATCTTCTTTTCTTTTCCAGCTGCCATTTCTTTCTCGATGTCTTTGGCCATCCCTTTAAGCACTTCAGAAACAATCACATTCAGTACAGTCATTGGACCTGCTGAGTTAGCGCTGGAACCTACTGCACGGAACTCAAATTTGTTTCCTGTAAAGGCAAATGGAGAAGTTCTGTTTCTATCGGTGTTATCTAAGATGATTTCAGGAATTTTAGAAATCCCTAATTTCATATACATGTTATCCCCCTTTTCAATTTTTACATTACCATTTTTCTCCAATTCATCCAATACAGAGGTAAGTGTAGAACCCAAGAATACAGACATGATGGCAGGAGGGGCTTCATTTGCACCCAAACGGAAATCATTACTTGCAGAAGCAATACTTGCTCTCAATAAATCTGCGTTGTCATAAACAGCTTTAACCGTAGCTACCACAAAGGTTAAAAACTGTAGGTTTTCACGTGCTGAACTACTCGGCTGAAATAAGTTGATACCCGTATCGGTTATCAAGGACCAGTTGTTATGTTTACCCGAACCGTTAACGCCTGCAAATGGCTTCTCATGGAATAATACTTTCAGGCTATGCTTTTCAGCAACTTTCTCCATTAAATCCATCAACAATTGGTTATGGTCAATAGCCTTATTGATTTCTTCAAACACAGGAGCAACTTCAAACTGCCCAGGAGCCACCTCATTGTGACGGGTAGAAACCGGAATCCCTAATTTATGTGCCTCAATCTCAAAATCCATCATAAAATCCTTCACACGATTTGGTATAGATCCAAAATAGTGATCTTCCAATTGCTGACCTCTTGCAGGATTATGACCGAATACGGTTCTACCAGCCATTACCAAGTCAGGTCTTGTTGCAAACAAAGCTCTATCAATGACGAAATACTCTTGTTCAACACCTAATGAAGGAATTACTTTACGGACATTTCTATCAAATAACTGACATATCTGTACAGCCGCATCGCTTACAGCCTCCATGGACTTCAATAAAGGCGTTTTATAATCCAATGCCTCTCCTGTATAGGAAACGAAGATAGTCGGAATACAAAGTGTCTTATCAAAGATAAAAATAGGAGAAGATGGGTCCCATGCGGTGTAACCTCTTGCCTCAAAAGTAGATCGAATACCTCCATTTGGAAAAGATGAAGCATCTGGCTCCTGCTGCACCAAAGATGAGCCCTTAAAACGCTCGATACCGGCATGTGCATCGAAAAAAGCATCATGCTTCTCTGCCGTAGAACCCGTCAGCGGTTGAAACCAGTGAGTGTAATGAGTTACACCTTTAGAAAGTGCCCATACTTTTACAGCAGATGCAATTTCTTCAGCAGTTGCAGGATCAATTTTCGCTCCTTTATCAATCGCTTCAGCTACTTTTTTATACACCGAAGGTGCCAAAGACTCCTTCATTTGTTTTGTTCCAAATACATGACTTCCATAAAAGTCAGAAATCTTAGTGGACGGTGGGGTTACAGGAATTTTTGGTCTTCCCTGCGCAATTAATAACGCTCTTTGTCTTAAAGTTGCCATTTTCTACAATATGTGGTTTGATTTTACACCCACAAAATTAAAAAAATATATGTATTCTAAAGCAAAAGACTAATTTTTTAACCCATTTTTGGAAATTTTTACACATTTTTCAAAAAATCTACTCGATTTGAGGCCAAAATAGCTCAAAAATAGTGTGTTTGAGCTCAAAAAATAGAAAATTGAAAAATCTCACTTATTCCTTACCTTTGTGCCTCGTAAATAAGCAATTCCCGTGAAAAAAGTAGCATTCTATACCTTGGGTTGTAAGTTAAACTATTCTGAGACCAGCACGATCAGCAGAATGTTTGAGCAGAAAGGGTATCAAAAGGTAGAATTCGAACAAAATCCAGATATTTTCATCATCAACACCTGTTCGGTGACCGAAAATGCGGACAAGAAGTGTAAAAAAATTGTCAAAGAGGCAAAAAAGATATCTCCGGATTCTTATGTGACCATCATCGGGTGCTATGCCCAACTCAAACCACGTGAGATTGCAGAAATCAACGGGGTGGATGCTGTATTGGGAGCTGCCGAAAAATTTCGCTTAATCGAATTATTGGATGGGTTTGCCAAAGAACAAGAAACTAAAGTGCTTGCCTCCGAAATCCAAGAAGCCAAGTCATTCAATAATGCCTACTCCATGCACGACCGTACACGTACTTTTTTAAAAGTACAGGATGGGTGTAACTATGGATGCGCATTTTGCACGATTCCATTAGCAAGAGGGAAAAGCCGAAGTGATAGCATCCAAAATATTCTACAATCTGCTCATGAAATCGCTCAGACTGATGTAAAAGAAGTGGTACTCACAGGAGTCAATATTGGTGACTTTGGAATTCATGAAGGAAAAAGACAAGAAAAATTCATCGATCTGATACAGGCATTGGATACAGTCGAAGGGATTGAGCGATTCAGGATTTCTTCCATAGAGCCAAATCTATTGACAAATGAATGCATTGAATTTGTAGCTACTTCTAAAAACTTTGTTCCACATTTTCATATTCCACTACAATCGGGCAGCAATACTATATTGAGGAGAATGGGGAGAAGGTACTTACGGGAGCTGTATGAGGACCGAGTAGCAAAAATCAAAACACTCATGCCTCACTGCTGCATAGGTGTGGACGTAATCGTCGGCTTTCCTGGAGAAACGGATGAATTATTTTTGGAGACCTATAACTTCTTAAATGAATTAGACATCTCTTATTTGCATGTGTTTACTTATTCAGAACGCGCAAATACCCGTGCGGTAGAAATGGATGGTATTGTTCCTATGAAAAAGAGAAATGAGCGATCCAAAATGCTCCGAATCCTCTCGGAGAAAAAACGCAGGAAATTTTACGAAGAAAATCTAGGCAAAACATTTACAGTGCTGTTTGAAGAAGATGTTGAAAATGGTCAGATGCATGGATTTACTGAAAATTACATCCGTGTAGCCGCCAAGTACGATCCTCTTTTAGTGAATGAACTCAAAACAGTCACCTTAACTTCCATCAATGAAAATGGTAATGTGGAAGTAATTGAACCAGAATTAATCTATGAAAAACATACTTGAAAAGGAACTTCCATCAGTTCCTTTTCAAGACAATCTTAGCTTTATCAGCCTGTTCTACGACTGACAGAAAGTTTACATATTCATTATACAAAGAACCTTCATACACGCCATCTCTCATCTCAACTTTCCGATACACCACTATACCTGTGTCATGTAGTTGGTACTCATTTTTAAAATACCCAAAACTAGTCTCCATCGTTACCGATTTTGGCAAATTCTCCACGGTGTAGCCTTTTGGCAAGGTAAATCCAAATTCATCTTCGTCGATAAATCCCAATACTATTTCAAAATCTGTAGTACGGTTATCTGTAAGAGGAAGTGAACTTCTCAAGGTATTGAACTGATTGGGCTGGAAAAACAACCGGTTACCTGTCAGACTTCCAAAATTCTTAGACTGTATACTTGCCTCAAACCTAGCTTCAGGAACTGCCGATGGGATGATATCAAAAGTGTAAGAATCAACAGTCATGGAAGATAATTTATACATAGTCAAAGCCCATTTTTTCTTTTCCTGCTCCCCTGCTCTCGCTATATCTAGCAATCGGTTATTTTCTGCTTGTAGTCCTTTGGCAAATAACTGAATGGAACCTTTCATATCCCCTGTCTCAAGTAAGTCAAATGATGCTTTATGTACCTGAACATTCTCAGCAAATCCATATTTAGGTGTTCGAACAAGCTTCCCTCCACTTGGTGTAATCAACAGCGCATATCTATCCGATGTGAAATCAGACAAATACCCAAAAGGATTGTTTTGATCCGTACATTCTAAAAATAAATGGTCATCATCCCCTTGAGGAACAGTTAATATCACATGATTGAAATAATCCGCTGTAAATTCAGGGTAGACTTGTCGTGGATTATTACCTCCATAAATCAAGGTGTAATAATTCTCAATACCTACTACATCCAATAATGCCCCCATGTAATTGGACAAGGCTTTACAATCGCCAAAGCCATTTTTTTCAACATTCATAGCATCAAAGGGAACCAAACCACCCAACCCAAGCTGAATACTTACGTAGCGTGTTTTATTCTGCATGTAACGGTACAAAGCTTGGATTTTTTCCGCATCAGTCTGTAATCCCTCAGTCAGTGTTTTGACATCCTCAATTGTTTGGGGAGGAAGTTGTCTTTTGCCTTGATTCAGTCCATAAAACCATGCCCCCATTTCTTCCCATGAGTTCAAATTTCCTGCGAAACCATCATAGACAAAATCTGCCGGAGAAACCAATAAGCTAAAATAATTCTGACTGTTGCGTGCACTTAATGGCTCAACTTTTACTGGGTTCAACTCAAGCATCTCCCAGGTATAAATCACTCGGTCAGCTTCATTTTTGACGAGCTTGTAGTCATCGGAAATTGTTTTTGAAAAAAAGCGAATCTGTTTATCCCTGGGAACACTATAACTGACACTGGCTTTTTGAACTGGTATTTTTGTATAAATCTGAGGGCTCCATGAAGGAATATAATACAAATTAGGGTATTCTACTTCATAATCAAAGCTCACCCGATAAGGCAGCTTATGCTGTTGAATATCCAATACTTTTACACGGTTATCCTCATACACCGAAAAAGAGCTGAAATTGCTGTAATCCTGTATATCAGACTTTTTAAATTTATAGATCGATTTCCCAAGCAAATCAGTTGCCTCTCCTGTGATACTTTTTACTTTGATACTTTTGGTATAAGGAACAGTAAGAACAGCCAGCGCATTAGCATCTGTTTTTAAAATCGTAGCACTGATTTTCTTCCGTACGGTAAATTTACCAGAAGCATCTACCGTTACTTCTTGTGTGCTCTCATGAATAATTGCCGGTGCGTTCTTCCATTCATCTGGCAATTGATCTACACCAAACAACTGAGCTTGTTGGGCAACTGTAGAAAATATGCAACAGAAAATAAATAAGATCGAAACACTAAATCGCATTGGAGGTCTTTTTTAAGACAATCATTTCTTTTTGTTTCTTAGACATTTCTTGGAAGAAAACCTTCAGCTCTCCATATTCTTTTGTAGTAAACATGGTTTCATTCAGCTGATAATTCACCATAACTTGGAGTTTATTGGCAGCTATTTGAGAGATTCGATAGCTATACACAATTTTTTTATCCTGAAAATTCATCAACTGCGATTTTGGCATTTCATCTATTTCGTATCCTTCCGGAATTTCTAAGGTATACACTAATTGTCTTTTGGCTGGATAAATAAAATCAATTGGAAAGTCCCTTTTTTCTTGATTGAATGGATTAACTGCCAAGACCCCTTCCTCAAATGGGGCTAAGTAAATCAATTGCTGAAGATTGGATGCTCCCTCCCCCGCTACTACTGTGAGTTTTTCAACAAAAGGTAAATCCTTATTGGACTCATTTTCCATTGCATAATCTTTAATGGTCCAAGTCTTGCCTTGCGTACGAAGATCATCCATATATTTTTCTTTCCCATCACTCTGGATTTTTCGACGAACCTGAGATGATTGATAACCAAAAGAATTTCGTTGAATTTCCTGAATTTGACCTTGGTCCGTAATACTGACATTCACAAGAGAGGCATAAGAATTAACTTTTGAATTTTTCAAATCCGTCCATTTCGCTCCGCCTGAAACCACTATTAAACCTGTATTGTTGATTGCTCTGGTAGGTAAATATCCGAAAGGTAATGATGCGTCTGTCGCATCCACCAATAAATTTTGATCTTCTAACTGCACCAAACTTATAACATAATTCAACTTATGCATAACAGGGTTGGAAGGGTTCAAAAACCCCTTATCTCTACTGGTACTCACCACCGCATATGCATTCAATCCCAACTCCTGCAAGAGCAAGGTTTGAAGCAAATTGATTTCTGCCACAGAGCCTTTTCCTTCTTTGTACACCTTATCCAAGGACTTTCTGGGATAGATGCCGCGGGTACCATCCCAAGCAACAGTTGAAGTAAGGTGATTGTAGACAGCGATGATTTTTTCTTCAGGAGTCTCCAAGCCATCAGTAATTTGCTGAGCTAACTCTTTGGAAAACTTTCCTTTGGTTAGATGCTTTCCAAAATCCTCATCTTTTAACAATGACTCAGCCACTTCCTGCCAAGAGCCTGTAATTTGCTGCGGTTGAGTATTTGGAAACTGAACCGACTTCAATTGTAAGTCCACCCTTGATGCATAACTAAAAGGATTGTCAATATAAGGTTCAGATTTTAAGCCTGGAGCATTCCTTACTGCCAGCGTAATCTTTCGGGTACTGTAATCTACCCGATGTGAAGAAGATTGAGAGGTTGTGGTAACTCTTGTGTTCACTCTTTCGGTTTCCATCCAGCTTGCCACACCAGCACCTGCAGTCTGCTCGTTTTTGGCAAATTTCAAATGACCTTGAGTAGTCTGAGCATAAGTGAAGTATTCTGGATATTCAAAGCTGTATTCACTCCAAACTGTTGGAATCTCTTCCTGAAAAAACCATTCCCTCACATAGTTGAACAAATCTGATGTCAATTCATAATAAATCTCCACTACTGCCCCTTCGCGGACTGAAGGTGGGGAAACCTTTTTGATGGCATAAGTTTTGGATACTGCTTCATCAAAAATATTTTCCTTATCAATTTTCTGCTTGACCAGTTTTCCGTTTTCTTCATAATGGACAAAACCTTTTAGGGTATTCAACCCATCAGTTCTTCCTGTAAATTTATAATAAGGAATTTCTAAATCCGCATGTGACAAACCATCCTTATTCAAGATCTTCACCACCCTATAAACCCTATACTTAATTAGAAATCCATTACTTTGCTGATACTGGATTTCTGCATGCGAACTCGAGTGCAATATCACCGCAGGATCATCAGGATAAGAATCCTGATGCTTTTTGGTGATTAAATCATTCGGAAGTTTTCCAAATTTTAAATCTGCTTGCGCAACAACCTGACTAAAAGTAAGGCAACTGATGAGTAGAAATCCTCCAAAGGATCTCAAAAATGAATTTTTCATAAATGCTGGAACTAACAGTCTACAAATTAAAAAAACACACCAACTAAAACAAGTGGATTAGTTAATATTTTTGAAATATTTAAATTTTTTTTTGAAAAATAAAAACTCAGATTTCCCCTTTTTTCATTTGCTCAACAGCATAATTAACGGCCCTTGCTGTCAATGCCATATAAGTGATGGACGGATTTTGTGTGCCTGTGGAAGTCATACAAGCTCCATCGGTTACAAATACGTTTTTACAGGCATGCATTTGATTAAATCCATTGAGCATGGAGGTCTTCGGGTCTCGGCCCATACGCACTCCTCCCATTTCATGAATATCTAATCCCGGTGATTGCTTGGTATCTATTGCGCGGATATTGGTACACCCGGCAGCATCCAGCATTTCCGCCCCCTGTTCAAAAAAATCCTTTACTATTTTCTCATCATTGTCATCATAGTCCACAGACACCACCAGTTGAGGAATACCCCATGGATCCACCAAATCCTTGCTCAGGCGCACATGATTGGCCTCCTTTGGAATGGTTTCCCCCTGCATCATCATATACACATGCCAAGGACCTGGCTCTGAATTGAGTTCTTTAAATTGCTCACCAAAAGGCGCATCCCTTACACCTCCCCACCCACCTCTGCCAGCAGTATAGAAGGTCATGTAGCCTCTGAGAAAATCCATTTCCTGCTGGTGGACATTACGGAAATTGGGAAGCATTACAGCTGTGGGCCTTCTTCCAAAATAATACTTATCTTCATAGCCAGGCACATCAGCAAGGATATTTCCTCTGTAATTATGGAATGCAATATATTTCCCTAATATACCGTGGTCATTACCAAGACCCTGGGGGAATCTATTGGATAAACTGTTGAGTAAAATCAAATTGGTATTTAAACAGGCTGCATTCAAAAAAATCACTGTTGCAAAATACTCTTTTATCTCATTTGTCTCAGCATCTACTACCCGTACCCCCGTTACCTTTTCTAATCGGTCATCATAGATAAGAGAATGAACGACAGAGTCAGGGCGAATAGTCAAGTTACCCGTAGCCATGGCTGCGGGCAATGTCGCAGAGTTGGAGCTAAAGTAAGCACCATAAGGACATCCACGATAGCATTGATTTCTAGCCATGCACTGACCTCTGCCCATTTGAAGGTGATGTTCTTGAGGCTTTGTCAGATGAGCGCATCGGCCTATCATTACATTTCTATCAGAATACTTTTCGAGTATTCTTTTGCGAATATCCTCCTCTACACAATTCATGGTCCATGGAGGCAAAAACTCTCCATCAGGAAGCGTATCTACACCATCCCTATTCCCACTAATCCCAACAAAACGCTCAACATAACTATACCAAGGGGCAATATCATCATATCGAATGGGCCAATCTACTGCAAACCCATCACGGGCAGGCCCTTCAAAGTCATACCTACTCCAGCGCTGTGTCTGCCTCGCCCACGTGAGTGATTTTCCACCAACTTGATACCCCCGAATCCAATCAAATGGTTTTTCTTGCTGATAAGGATGCTCTTGGTCTTTAACAAAAAAGTGCTTCGTATCTTCCGCATAGGCATAACATCGATTGACTATGGGGTTAGACTCTTTATCATCCAATGTAATTTTATTCCGATGAGGCATTTCCCAAGGACTGGCAAGACTTGTAGGATAGTCCGACTTATGCTGAACCATTCGACCACGTTCTAGTACTAAGGTTTTCAAGCCTTTTTCACATAACTCCTTTGCCGCCCAACCGCCACTGATACCAGACCCTACCACAATTGCATCATAGGTATTTTCAGCCATTTTATTCGTATCTAAGTGACTCAATAGGATCCAGTCGGCTGGCCTTTCTAGCAGGGAAATACCCGGATGCCAATCCTACAAAAATACAGATCAAGAAAGCGACAATAATCCAGGTCCATGGAATCAAAAAACCTCCCGGACCTATCGCATTGGCAACTAGATTACCAATTCCAATACCCAAAATCACACCAAGGATACCCCCTAGTATACAAATCACGATGGCCTCTATCAAAAACTGCTGCCGAATTCGAAGCGGTGTTGCGCCCAAAGCTTTCCTTATTCCAATTTCTCGGGTACGTTCTGTCACTGAAACCATCATTATATTCATCAGACCTATAGCCGCTCCTAATAGTGTAATGAAACCAATTCCAAAACCTCCAATTCTTAGATATCCAGCCACTTCTTCCAAGGTTTCACCTACAGATCTACTTTTGGCAATTTCAAAAGAATCTTCTTCTCCCACACGGTCCTGTCGTACTTTACGCATCAAACCTGTGGCCTGCCCCATTTCATAATCCAATCGCAAGGGATCTGATCCACTTACTGTCAAAGTATATCGAAAGGCACCTCTCCGATCCAAGCGTACGCCGTTTTCTATCGGAATAAAAACAGCTCTATCAGCACCCGGTCCTCCGCCTACACTCCCTTGCTTCTCTAGAATCCCTATAATAGTGTATCGATTGCCAAATACTGTAATAGTCTGATTTAACGCATCCTCGTTTTTATCGAACAAGGTTTCAATCACATCCTGACCAATCACACATACATTATTTCCGTACTGCAATTCAGTCGCAGAGAAATTTCTACCCGTTTCAATCTTTAAAGCTTTGATTTTAAAGTACAAATCATCTACAGCTGTTACTCGGACATTAGGATTAGTTTTTTTAGAACCTCTCTTTACTTCTGCTGCCCCTGAAACAGTTGTGAATATGGTGGAAGGCGCAGTGTTATTAAAATCACTTTGAAAAGACTTTAATTCACGATACTTGACCAAGGGAAATGATTTTTGAACTTTCCCTTCCTGTACAGAAGATCCACCGGAAAAACCTTTGGATCTAATATCAAAATTACTAGCACCAAGACCTGAGAAACTATCTTCGATTTGGGCTTTGATGCCGTCGATAGCCGTAAGCATCCCCACCAACGCAGTAATACCGATAGCAATAATAGTTCCCGTCAGAATGGTTCTAAGCAAATTAGATTTTACAGACCTGAGGGCTTCCTTAATATTTTCGACCAAATTCATAGAATGTTCGGGTTTGAACAGAATTAAAAATTTCTTTCAATACAGACCTTAATATTAAGGAATAAACATGAAACTATACGTAGAATTTATCCAAAAAGAACAAATCAGTCCATCAATGCATACGATCCCCGCGAATCTCTAGATTTCGGATAACCTTGGCCTCAAAGTCCAGCCATTCCTGCCATCGAGTATTGACTTTAGCTGTATCATAAATCTCTCGGGCCAACTCAATGAAATTTACATAATGCCCAGCCTCGGAGATCATCAGTTCATAGTAAAATTTCTTCAATTCCTCGTCTCGTATATGCTGATATAACAGCTTGAAACGCTCACAGCTTCTTGCTTCGATTAAGGCGTTCATCAAGAGATACTCTGTCAATTGCTGCTGCCGACTGCCTCCTTTTTTCACAAACTGAGAGAGCTGCACCACATAATCATCTTTTCTCGGCTTGCCCAATTCCATTCCACGCTTTTTTAAATGCTCCAAAACGCGTTCAAAATGCCCCCATTCCTCAGCTACAACAGGCGTCAACACATCCACCAATTCTGGAAAATCGAAAAAATTTACAATTAACGATATACAAGAAGATGCCGCTTTTTGCTCGCAGTATGCATGGTCCACCAAAATATCCTCAATATTCATTTCTGCAATATTTACCCAACGCGGATCTGTAGGCAACTTAAGATGCAACATCTTCTGTCGTGTACTTTCTTCCCAACTCATAATCTAATCAAATAAAGGCCAGCTAATTCCAATATCAAATACCCTACGAAGACCTGTATAATACGGTGTTACGAAATATCCCGGCTGCTGCAGGGTATTGATATTTAAATGATTGAATCGAAATAAGATGCGAGTACGGTTAATTCGGGCATTGATAAAAAAATCTACAATAGGATATGCAAACACATTGAATTCATCCTGCAAGAAAAACTGTTGCATGGCGGGGTTATAGTTATCAGCAAAAAAATCATCCCTAAATCGACCATCAACCCCAATTTGCACATACAAGTTATCATTAAACATAGGGGATTCATAGTACACCCTAGAATTGATAAACCAAGATGGAATACGGAAATTATTTGCTCCCTCACCTTCTAACAAGGTGTAGTAAACTTCAGATTCCCAGAAGAGTTTTTTTCGGAGATTGACCGAGGAGCGGATACCAGGAATCACCATAAATACCTCAGCATTGGATTGGGTAGCTTGCTGTTCTTGGTTGAAGAAGACGTAATTATTAATTCTATTCAATGTCAAGTTTGGACGAATCGTAAAATAACGTCCATCAATTTTCAACATGCCTTGAATCTGATCTAAGCCTGTATTAGAAAAGCGATTGCTCCAACGATGATGATTACCCCGAGCAAGCTGCTGAAAAGAGGTGGGTCTATAGAGTGCTTTTGTGTAAGAAGCCTCTAACCAAGGAGACACAAACAATCCTTTGATTCTAAATGCATCTGGAAATAAATACTCACCCTCTGCCTCAAATCTCCACTGTTCTGTGATATCTCCTCTTAAGGCACCTCCTACAGAAACTTCCGTGAATCCATTATCTGCCACAAAAAAAGGACTTCTCATTCTACCGGTACGGTATTTCAAAAAGGCATTGTAATAAATAGGACCTAAATCACCTTTGAATCCAACTTCATTTCTCCACTCTAAAAACTGATTGTTATTAAAGGTACTATCTACATTATTGAAGCGTTCAGGGTTGAAACGATTAAAAAAGGCTGAGTCTGGAGAATTCAAATTAGTCCTAAAGGTAACTTCTTGATTTCTCCGATCGATCACATGATACAACTGCCATCCTTTGACTAGTTCATACTCTTGATAAAGATGTATATCCTGTCTTAAATCCGAAGCCCGGGAATTTCGTAACCAGACTTTTGCATCCTCATATGCGAACAGTAAGGAATTTTCATCAATAGTAGGAGATATAATTCCGCCCTGTTCATTGACTTTGTGGAGCATTCGGGAAAAACTAGCCAACAATAAATACCTATCATTCTCAGACTTGTACGAGGTATGCATAGAATAAGCATTTTGCTCTGCCAAGTTATCATCCCTTCGGTTGGGGTTCAGCGTTTTTCTGGCACGGATGGTATGGAAGTTGAAACCAACATTCCATCGTGGGTTAACATTTCTGGCAAAAACGATATCCAATAAATTTCTATTTCCTCCACCATAAAAGGCATTCATCGATGTGTAGGGTGACTTCGTATCGTAATACTTCATGCTATCCGTAGAGTTATAATACAGATCGTAAGCATGAAATCCACTTGTCGTCCCGATCATGACCGGTGCTTGATAAAACAAAGGTTTAGCTGCACTTCCAACATTTCCCAAGTCTTGGAACTTCCAGCCACTATTCGCATTAGGCTCGTAATAATGAAAATTATCTAACAAGGTATCCACCTCGTATTTTTTCATCCGATTACGTTTGATATCTTTTTCTAAAAAATATAGGGTTGTTTTAGGCCCATAGACCATCTTGGTAGAGTCATCGATCAATTTCTTTCTACCGGTTTGATCTCCTCGCTCTTGGTCAGGATTTCCTTGCTGCTCTCTATTTTGACCTTGATTGGGAGGAAATCCTTGATTTTGTCCGGGAAGCGGGCGCTGTGCCTGTGCAATTGACACAAGCATCATACAGCTTAATAAGAAAAATACGTACTTAATTTGCTTCTCCATCCGTTAATTTATCCTCCAACAGCTTTAACAGGTGCTCCTGCAGCAAATGCTGATCAGTTGCATCGAAAGTCATCATCATTGGCATGGCAAAAATCGGAATTTCTTCCAAAAATTCACTAAATGCCTGCACATTAAGTTTAGTCACATCCTTTTCCGTGGTCAAAAGAACCCAATCAGGGTTTTTCTTCAACTTTTCAGCAAGCATTTGGAGATCTGATTTAGAATACCGGTGATGATCTCCAAACGTCACCACTTCCTCTAAGGTATAGCGATTCTCCACTTCTTTTTTCAGCACGGTATCATCTGCGATTCCTGACACCAACAACACCTTACCAGTCCATGTTTTAGCTGCTTTTGAAACTGGATAAGGCTCTCCATATTGCAGACTGCTAAACAACACAGGCGTATGTTGACTGCTTGTATACTTATGGATTTCATGCTGAAAGCGATATTTTTCATCCCTAGATAGATTCCTGGGACATTTGGTCACTACTACTAAATCTGCTCTTTTAGCACCAAATCTATTTTCACGCAAAGTCCCCAGAGGAATCACATGATCTTCAAAAAATGGTTTTTGATAGGTTGTAAGCAGCACATATCCATCCGCTTTTACATAACGATGTTGGAAAGCGTCATCCAATAAAATGATATTCGTATCAGGCCTTAAAGCAATCAATTCTGGAATAGCCATGACCCGCTGTTCCCCTACTGCTACACTTACAACCTTGCCAAACTTGGTATAAATCTGAAATGGTTCATCTCCAATTTGCTTGGCATCAGAAGAATCATTTGCCAATATAAACCCGCTTGTTTTTCTTCCATATCCCCTACTTAATACTGCCAATTGATACTGTTTCTGAAACATGCGAATCAGAAACTCGATCATGGGAGTTTTACCCGTACCTCCCCAACTCAAGTTTCCGACTGCAATACTTGGCACAGCAAAGGAAATCATCTTCTTTTTCCCTGAATCAAAACGATGATTTCGGTAAGCGGTGGCCTTATCATACACCTTGGACAATAGATAGAATAAAGGATTATATGTGGGCATTAGGGAAATTTAAGTACTTTTGAATGAAACAAAGTAAAGGAAAATATATGGCATATACGATTCGGGAAGTTGTTTCTTATTTAGAGCAAATTGCTCCTCCTGCTTATCAGGAATCTTATGACAATGCACAGTTGATTACAGGTAACTCTCAGGCTGCTGTGAAGGGAATCCTATGTACCTTAGACGCCACAGAGGAAGTGGTCCAAGAAGCTATTGAATATGGATGCAATTTGATCGTCGCACATCACCCCATCGTATTCAAAGGACTCAAGAGTTTTACTGGAAGAAATTACGTGGAGAGGACTGTGATTCTAGCGATTAAGCATGATATTGCAATTTATGCGATCCATACCAATCTGGATCATGTTGCGCATGGAGTCAATAAAAAAATCTGTGATCGGCTTGGCTTGGAGAAGACCAAAGTTTTAGCTCCCAAAAAAGGATTACTTTCCAAATTGGTAACCTTCGTACCGAAAAACGCCAGCGACAAAGTCATGCAAGCACTCTTTGAAGCTGGAGCTGGGGAAATTGGAGAATATTCTTCCTGTAGCTTTTTATTGGATGGCACAGGTACTTTTACACCTTCTCAAAAAGCCAATCCATATGTAGGTAATCCTGGCAAGCCACATCAAGAACCTGAAACACGCATAGAAGTATTACTACCGACCCATATAGAGCGACAAGTACTGGGAGCGCTCAAGAATGTCCATCCTTACGAAGAAGTCGCTTATTACTTACAAACCCTTGAAAATGAACATCAGGAAGTAGGCGCAGGCATGGTTGGTGAGTTGACTGACCCTATGAGCGGGGAAGCCTTCTTAGCACACTTAAAGCATTCAATGAACTTAAAAGTAGTTAAGCATACAAAGCTCCTGGATAAACCTGTTACCAAAATAGCTGTATGCGGAGGTGCTGGCATTTTCTTACTTTCCCAAGCTAAAAAATCTGGGGCTCAATTTTTTATAACATCTGATGTAAAATACCATGAATTCTTTGATGCTGAAAATCAGATTGTTATTTGTGACATTGGACATTATGAAAGTGAAATCTACACAAAAGAATTATTGGCAGACATTTTGTCGCAAAAATTTACTAATATTGCACTCTATTTGACAAAAGTAGTTACGAATCCCATAACTTACATATAGTACATGGAAAGTACAGTTGCACAGAAGCTTGAAGCCTTATTAAACCTTCAGAAAATAGATTCCAGACTTGATTCAATTTTTAAAGTTAGAGGCGCTCTACCCGAAGAAGTTCAAGACCTAGAAGATGAAATAGCCGGATACGAGACAAGATTGGATAAATTCCAGTCTGACATCCAAACGCTTGATGATGATATCAAACGATTCAAAGAGAACATCAAAGAATCGGAGAAGTTGATCAAAAAGTACACCGAGCAGCAGATGAACGTCAGAAACAACAGAGAGTATGACGCAATCACCAAAGAATTGGAACTTCAAGATTTGGAAATCCAGGTTTCTAAAAAGAAAATCGGAGAAGCACAAGCCAAAATTGAACAGAAAAATACAGATGTCGAAGCTTTGAAAGAAGTGTTGAAAGACAGACAGAAGGATTTGGATGGAAAGAAGGGTGAATTGGATACCATCGTTGCTGAAAGTGAAGCGGAAGAGGCTAAATTAAACAACGACAAGGAGAAAGCTTCCAAGAAAATTGAAGAAAGATTGTTGAAATCTTACACCAAAATCAGACAAAACGCGAAAAACGGTTTGGCGGTAGTAATGGTGAAAAGAAATGCTTGTGGCGGTTGCTTCAACGTGGTACCTCCTCAAAGGCAAGCAGATATCAGAGAAAAGAAAAAATTGATTGTTTGTGAACATTGCGGTAGAATCTTCGCTGGTGTAGAAGATGAGGTGGAAGAAGAGGTAACAACCAAGAAAAAAAGAAGCAGCAGAGCTTAATACTAAAACCCGGAAAATCCGGGTTTTATTTTTTTGTGGAAACAGTTTTTTGGAAAGCTCGTTAAACTTTCATAAGTTTCTATCATGAAAAGGATTACACTCTCCATAATTTGTCTATTAATGATGACTCGGGCATTTGCGAATGATCCGGGGGAGAAGACATTTTTAATACTTTTTGATAAGGCTGAACTTAAAGAAAACAAAACCAGTACGGCATACATCGAACTAAGTTTGATGAATATTTTCAGAACAAAGTCTTATGCAGGCAATTCTGATGCAGCAATTTTGGTCAAAGTACCTTTCGGCAATATAGATAAACGCCAATTAGGTGATTTTTTTATTCGAGTAAACGCTTCTAAAATTACACCTTTAGATGAAATAGCTTTCCAAATTATCGACATGGATGAAAATCGAGCGATTTTTAATGCTATGTATGCGAGTTTGGAAGAGAAACTCAACAAAACCAAGAAAAACGGAAAAACAGCAAAAGCTGTGGCTACACCTTAAAATGAGCTCCTGAATTATATTTTTCAACTACATAATTTCCACTTTCATATCTATGTAGTAGGTATAATCCTAGATTTTGATGTTGAAATACGTCCATATACCTTAAATCAAGTCTCAAAAGTACAGCCATTAAAATACGAATGGCTCTTCCATGCATACAAATCAAAAGCGTTTCTCCCGGCTGTGATAAAATATAATCCATCCCGCGCTGCAAGCGTTCTGCTACTTGAATGGGGCTTTCTCCTCCATCAATCGCATAATTCAAATCACCAATCGACCATCGATGTAGCATGTAATGATAATATTGATTCTCTGAAGGAGTCATGGGAACACCTTCATATTTTCCCCAAGAGATTTCATTCAAATCCGGAATAGATTCCGAAGGAATTCCTAAATCTAAAAATCCTTGAATAGATTGCTTGGTTCGTTGCAGACCGGTGTAATAAACTTTATCAAATGCAACATCTTTATAATGCTCAAAAAAAGCCTTTGCCTGAGTAAAACCTGTTTCATTTAAGGATGCATCTATCCCACTTCCCTGCACCACTCCCTTTAAATTATAATCTGTTTGCCCATGTCGGACTAAGTAAATTTTTTTGCTCGGCAAGATTCTTTATTTTTGTTTGAATTCCCAAAGAAAAGAGTTTTAACTGAGAATACATGATATTTCCCCCGAACATTGCACTAGAAACCCTCAATAGTTGGGGAAAAAATACCATGACAGATTTCTTAGATATTCAGTTTACAGCAATTGGAGAGGATTATTTGGAAGCTACTATGCCCGTGACTGAGCGAACCAAACAGCCTTTAGGACTGTTACATGGAGGTGCTAATGTGGTATTGGCCGAAACCTTGGGAAGTGTCGCTGCGACCTTGACGGTGAATCCACAAACCCATTATTGTGTAGGTCTGGAAATAAACGCTAACCACATAAAATCCGTAAGAGATGGACATGTGAAGGGTATCACCAAACCTATTCATTTGGGTAAGAAAACACAGATCTGGGAAATTAAAATTTATACAGCCTCGGGAGATTTGAGCTGCATCAGCAGAATCACGATGGCTGTCATGGAAAAGAAATAACATGCAGACTTCAATCATACATCAGTCCTTGGACTTAGATGAACTTTTGGGGAGACTTATTGCGGAGCATTTACAGGATGATAACCAATTAGCAATTTGGAGATTTCCTAAGTCTAATGTCTTGCATGTCTTGATTGATACTACAAAAAGCATCACACGGGTACCCTTAGATCTGGAGGAGCTTCCTTCGGGATTTATTGTACACCCTTTTGAGGATCAGGAAGATCAAAAAGCTTATTTTTTGGAGGCGAATAACTATTTCACCATACAGTTGGATGTTACTTTGGAAGAACAGGAAGTTCCTTATTTTGAAGAGAAAACCGTCAAGGATCCCGATACGATACATGAACTTATCAGAAAATCATTTGCTTCCATCAATTCCTCCAGTGAATCGGTAGAAGATTATGCTTACACCAAAGAGGATTTTATAGATTTGGTAGAAAAGGGTATTGAAACCATCAGGGAGGGTAAGCTGAGCAAAATTGTACCTGCCAAATTAAAAAGAATCCCCTTATCAGAGGATTTTAATTTGATTACCTCTCTCCACCGATTATTGGAAAGTTATCCGAATGCCTTTATAAATTTCTTCCACATTCCCGGAATTGGTACTTGGATTGGAGCTTCACCAGAAACACTGATTCAGACAAAAGACAAAGAATTTTATACCATGTCTTTGGCAGGAACCCAAAAGGCACAAGGAGACAATCCCATTAAAAATGCTGCTTGGACACAAAAAGAAATCGAAGAACAAGCATTGGTCAGTAGGTATATTGTTGATTGCTTCAAAAAAATACGGTTAAGGGAATATAGCGAGCAAGGCCCTAAAACTGTAATTGCAGGGAATTTGCTCCACTTAAGATCCGATTTCACGGTGGACATGGAAGCAACCAACTTTCCTCAACTGGGGTCTGTGATGTTAAAGCTATTGCATCCAACCTCGGCGGTATGCGGAATGCCACGAAAAGAAGCTTTTGAATTCCTTCGAACACATGAACGCTTTAACCGTTCTCTATTTGCTGGTTTTATTGGACCTGTGAATATGGAAGGAGAGACAAGAATCTTCGTTAATTTACGGACAGCCCGATTACTGGAAAAAGAAGCTTTACTATACGCAGGCGCAGGGGTCACTGAAGACTCCAACCCTGAAAAAGAATGGGAAGAAACAGAAATGAAGTGTGATATCATCGGTAACTTCTTAAAAACCTTAAAGGCTTGATCTTACAACCAATACTTGACCTCGTCAGCATCTGCGCTGCTCAAGGAATCACAGACACCGTATTATCTCCTGGATCCCGGTGTGCACCACTTACGCTGGCATTTGCACGTCACCCCGATATTCATGTGAAAACCATCTCAGATGAGCGTGCTGCTGCATTTATCGCCATGGGAATGGCACAACAACAAGAAGTCCCAACAGTCTTGGTATGTACCTCAGGTTCGGCAGCCTACAATTATGCGCCGGCTATTGCAGAAGCTTTTTTCCAGCAAATTCCACTTCTAGTATTGACTGCCGATAGGCCACCCGAATGGATTGACCAATGGGATGGACAGACCATTCGACAGCAGGAGATTTACGGTAAGCATATCAAAGCCTCCTATCAGTTTCCAGATGACTTCAATCATCCAGAAAAAGTATGGCATGCGAATAGAATCGTCAGAGAAGCTATTCAAAATGCTCAGGAATTCCCGATGGGACCTGTGCATATCAATATTCCGCTCCGGGAGCCTTTTTACCCTAGTAAAGAGGAGGCATTTGAATTTCAGCAGTTTGATAAATTCGAAGTAATCGAAGGAAGCCGTACACTTAGCATACATCAGGCATCACACTTACAACAACAACTGGCTTCTTTTAAAAAGATCTTAATCCTTTGCGGACAACAAAGGCCTGATCCAACAGTCCTTAAGGAATTGGAAAATATCATTCAATCCCAAAAAGCGATTGTAGTAACCGATACCATTTCCAATTGTCAGGTGGATGGAAGCATTTGTTTTCATGACCATTTTTCAGGCATACAAGATCTTTCGGATGCACTGCAACCTGACCTGATTATCAGCTTTGGAAAAAGTATCATCTCTAAAAACCTCAAACTTTTTCTAAGGAAATCTGATGCCAGCCATTGGCATATCAGCCCTTCAGGCTATGTTCCTGACACTTTCCAAAAACTCTCAAAAATCATTCGCTCAGAAATACAACCTGTTCTGAACTTGTTGGAAAACACAGAGCCAACAGACACAAAATTTGTGGAGACTTGGGTGCATACAAACCAACTGCTGGCTGACAACCTGCCTAAGTTCCTTGCATCCTCTCCATTTGGAGAATTTCCAGCCCTTGAGCGTGTTACACAGTCCATACCTGAGGATTCCATCATCCATGTAGCCAACAGCATGGCTGTTCGCTATCTCAATTTTTTGGGACCAAGAAAACAGGAGATTGTTGCAAACCGCGGCACTTCAGGAATTGATGGTAGTAATAGTACAGCTGTTGGTTGTGCGTTGACCACAGATAAATTCGTAACACTCCTCACAGGAGATATGGCATTTTTCTATGATCGTAATGCCTTTTGGCACAATTACTCCACTCCTAACCTCCGCATCATTGTATTCAATAATCATGCAGGAGGGATTTTCCGCTTAATTGATGGTCCTGCCAATCAGCCTGAGTTGGAAGAGTTTTTCGAGACCAAACAATCCCTTGATGCTAAGAATCTCTGTGAAGAATTTGGATTTGACTACCATGCTGTAATGGATAATCCAACCTTGGACAACAGCCTCCAAGACTTCTATAGCCCAAGCACAAATCCAAAACTTATCGAAATCTTCTCGGAAAGCGGTGCAAATGCTAGAATACTAAAAGAGATTAAGGAGAGGATTCGGGAGTTAATAAGTGAATAGTATTTGAAATGAGGAATGCTTGTACTGAGCGTAGTCGAAGCAAGGGAATGAAGATTGGGGGGATTCTTTGGGACTATCGAGGGTGGTAACGAATAGCAATTGATGGGGATTAGAGGAAAAAACTTTTCCAAAGTTTAGAACTTTGGAAAAGTTAATTAGCCCACCTGTGGATTAACCAAATATGCTTTCAGTAATGAAACCCCTACTTAGTGAATCCCATAAAGCAATCTGCGCCAAATCCACTCAATTTCCTGAATCTGCGAGAACCTAAGTCCCGAAATAGGAATTCAACTCCTCCAACATTTGTTCTTTCTCTTGGAGATCTTTGATGATTTTCCCTTTTTCCAATAAGACAATACGATCACAAATCTCCGTCACATGATTCAAATCATGGCTGGAAATCAGGAATGTAGTATTGCTACGCTCTTTTTCCTGCAAGATGAATTTCTTCAGTTTAACCTGTGAACTGGGATCCAAATTCTCAAAAGGCTCATCCAAATACACTACCTCAGGATTACCGATCATGGCAGCAGCGATTCCGACTTTCTTTAAATTCCCTTTAGACAAATCTCGGATATACTTCTTTTTTCCTAGGATTTCATCATTGAACAATTCTTCAAACTTGGCCAAATGGTCCTGCATATCTGCATCAGAGAGCTTGTGGATTTTACGGAGTGTTTCGAAATACTCATCAGCAGTCAAATAAGACAGCAACATATGCTCATCTAAAAAAGCACCTACTTTACCTTTCCACTCTTCATGTTTAGCAACATTTAAATCATGCATGCGAACCTCTCCTGAGGTGGCACGAACCAAGTCCAGCATGATTCTGAAAAGGGTGGTTTTTCCTGCCCCATTATTGCCGACTAGACCGAAGCATTCACCCTGAGGAATGGTCAGTCCTGCCACATCGAGGACTACCGCCTCCTTGTATTGTTTTTTAAGTTCAATTACCTGTATCATAATTCTTGTCTAAATGCAGATGAAATTTCGTAACGTTTACTCATAACTCTTTTAATGATCAATTGGACGATATAGGGGTATGCAATGATGCCAATAATCCCAACAGCTCCCAGAGCTACCAAGCCTACATATTGATTGACCAATAATGCAAAAGGTAAATAAATAGCATAAGGAGCTCCCATCATTGGGATAATCATTAAAAACTGCGCTATCCCTACACCCTCGTAATTAAACATAGCCCCCTTGTTGAGATCCATAGGTTTAGGTTTCCATAAGGCCAAATAGATGACCATGTGCATGACTACCCCAATATTAAACAGAAAAGCAGCCACATGGATCATCAAAATCTCTACTCCAAAGTACACATAGGGAATGGAGAACAACAGACAGAGTAGAGAAACACCAATAAACAGTAAATACTTGCCCCGAATCAATGCTTCCAATCCACCTTTTTGACTGATGTAAAAATCGAAATTGGAAGAATTCCAACTGAGAAATAACTGCCCGTATTGTAACATGAATATCCCAGTGATAAAAGACCCTACAAAGACAAACATATGGCTAAATCCTTCATCAGATGCATACAATGGGTTGGTATAGAAAAACAGGCCATACAATAACAAAAAGCCAGCAAGCATCAGATAAGTACGGCTTTTCTTATGGCGCAAAATCAGTTTCCATTCTAAATTGGCCAACTCCCCTGCCAAGCCAAAGCGATCCAAAAAAGGAATATCCTGATTGATTCGCGCATCCACTTCCTCATCCACTAAGTCTTCCAAATAGGCATTGTCGAAATAATACCGGTAAGCAAAAAAGTATAGGCCTATACAAACCGCTAATAGTGTTATCACAGGAAGTGGGCTTGCCAAAGACCAATCAAACAGTGGTTTCATCCAGTCACCTAAATTAAACCATCCAAAATAATTGGAGCCTGCCCCCAGTAAAAACACAACAAAAACTGTCCCAATTCCTGCCAAGCTGTCTTCAAACTTTTGCTTGAACCACAACATCAGCCAATGCAATGACCAAGATGTAAGGATAACCGACCCTAACCAATAAATTGCCGCGTCTGTCCCAAATCGGGGAGCAATCTCCATAAATGCAAACGGAGAAAACAATAAAGGAGCAATCAAAGTCAAAGGAGAAACAACTGACTTACCAAGCAAAAAATGCATCAACCATTTCTTTTTGATGGGTAGATGTAGGAAACTCTGTAAATCCAATACCGGGAGCTTTTGTATGAAATACCGGTACATAAACTCCGTCAGAAAAAAGAAAATCAGGTTAGCGCTCAAGAAGGCATAAGCATCCTCCTTATCCAAACCTTTCACAATGATTTCCTTCAATAATATCCCCGCTATAAACACATAGCCGAGGAGTAGGACTGCCAAGAAGGCAAGAAAAACCGCCACCAACACACTTTTCGCAAATGCAGTGGAGCGAATAGTTTTGAGCAATTGTAATTTTAATAAAACAAGTATCATAGGCAGTGGATTAGAAATCGTATTTTTGAATCATTGAAGCGTTAAATATAACAATCCAATTTTAACTATTTTAAAATTAGTCGACTAATGCAACATAATACCTACGCTAACGAATTTTCTGAAATAATACATAGACGCAGATCGGTCAGGATATTTGACCAAAAAGAGGTTTTTGATCATGATATCGTCAACAAATGCCTGGAATTAGCTACGCTTTCGCCCAACAGCTCCAACTTACAATTATGGGAATTTTATCGTGTAAAGGAGTCCTCTACAAAATTTCCAACTTTGGTTAAGCTGTGTATGGGACAAAAGGCGGCAAAAACCTCACGTGAGTTGGTAGTGGTAGTTGCACGAAGAGATTTATGGAAATCCCGTGCGAAAGCTAATTATGTCTATATCGAGGATTGCTATAAGGATGCGGATCCTAAGAAACAAAAACAGGCTCTTTCCTACTATGGTAATTTGATCCCAAAACTTTACAGCAAATACCCTGGGTGGTCTGTGCTCAAAAAAGGAATTGCCTTCGCAGCCGGCTTGGGAAGACCGATGGTACGGGAGGTATCCGAAACAGCTGTTCGTATCTCAGTCCATAAAAGTGTAGCCTTGGCAGCAATGACCTTTATGCATGCCATGACTGCCCATGGATATGACACTTGTCCTATGGAAGGCTTTGACTCTAGCCGTGTAAAAAAACTATTGAACCTGCCGGCACCTTCTGAAATCAGCATGATCATCGCTTGTGGCAAAGGATTGGCAGAAGGAATCTACGGAGAACGATTTAGAATTCCGAATAAGGCTGTTATTCATGAAATCCCATAAAAAAAGAGCCCGAAACTTTCGGGCCCTTTTTTACCATAACGAACTCTAACTTAATTCTGTATTAACTGCCGCACATCTCGCAACCCTCAGGATCATCCAAAGAGCATGCGATAGCTGCCTGATTATTTGATCTTGTCATGTCAATTTCAGGTGTTGCAGCTGCGTTTGGCTTATCGTCCAAAGCAGACTTATCTACCGTAAACTGGATTGCACTCGCAGCAGCCTGAGATCTTAAATAGTACATTCCCGTCTTCAATCCTTTCTTCCAAGCGTAGAAATGCATGGAAGTCAACTTACCAAAGTTAGGGTCTTGCAAGAACACGTTCATGCTTTGAGATTGGCAGATATATGCACCTCTGTCCGCTGCCATATCAATGATGGTTTTTTGAGAGATTTCCCAAACGGTTTTATACAAATCCTTGATGTTTTGAGGAATACCTGGGATATTTTGTACAGAACCGTTCGCTGCTACAAGGCGATTTCTCATGGTATCATTCCAAAGGCCTAAACGAATCAAATCTTTCATCAAGTGCTTATTCGCCACAATGAATTCACCTGACAGGGTTCTTCTTGTATAAATGTTTGTGGTGTATGGTTCAAAACACTCGTTATTACCCAAGATCTGAGAAGTAGAGGCTGTTGGCATTGGTGCTACCAACAAGGAATTTCTCAAACCATACTTCACGACTTTTCCTTTCAACTCATCCCAATTCCATCGACCTGAACGTGGGGTTACCCCCCACATATCAAACTGTAGTATTCCTTTGGATGCCGGAGAGCCATCGTAGGTTTCATAGGTACCTTGAGTCTTCGCCAATTCCATAGAGGTCTCAACAGCCGCATAATAGATAGTTTCGAAGATATCTTCATTCAATCCTTTTGCCTCAGGAGAGTCAAATGGCATACGCAACATTATGAAAGCATCAGCCAAACCTTGCACACCCAATCCAATAGGTCTGTGACGGAAGTTTGATCTTCTTGCTTCTTCTACCGGGTAGTAGTTGACATCGATCACCTTATTCAGGTTTTTGGTTGCAACTTTGGTGATGTCATATAATTTCTGATGATCAAAGAACTTCTTACCATCCGGCCCTTCCTTCACAAATTTTGGAAGCGCAATAGAAGCCAGGTTACATACGGCAACTTCATCAGGAGATGTGTATTCCAAAATTTCGGTACACAAGTTAGAAGACTTGATAGTACCTAGATTTTTTTGGTTGGATTTTCCGTTGGCAGCATCCTTGTAAAGCATGTAAGGAGTACCTGTCTCGATTTGGGATTCCAAGATCTCAAACCAAAGGTCTTGCGCTTTGATTACTTCTCTAGCCCGACCTTCTTTTTCGTACTTTTCATACAGCTTCTCAAACTCTTCTCCATAGCAATCTGCTAGGCCAGGAGCTTCATTTGGACAGAATAGTGACCAAGATTCGTTTTGCTCTACACGCTTCATGAAAAGGTCAGAAATCCACATGGCGTAGAACAAGTCTCTTGCTCTCATCTCTTCCTTACCATGGTTCTTTTTAAGATCCAAGAAGTCTTTGATATCTGCATGCCAAGGCTCTAGATAAATTGCAAAGCTACCCTTACGTTTTCCTCCACCTTGATCTACATAACGGGCCGTCATATCAAAGTTTCTCAACATCGGTACAATACCATTGGAAACACCATTTGTGCCACGAATATAGCTTCCTTTTGCACGGATATTATGGATAGATAACCCGATACCACCTGCTGATTGAGAGATTTTAGCACACTGCTTTAAGGTGTCATAAATACCATCAATGCTATCATCCTTCATCGTCAATAAGAAACAAGAAGAAAGCTGTGGTTTTGGTGTACCCGCATTAAACAAAGTCGGAGTAGCATGGGTAAACCATTTCTGGGATAATAAGTGATATGTCTCGATAGCAGCGTCGATATCTTCTTTATGGATACCTACAGCTACACGCATCAACATGTGCTGAGGACGCTCCACCACTACCCCATCTAATTTGATCAAATAGCTTTTTTCAAGGGTTTTGAAACCGAAGTAATCGTAATCAAAATCTCTTGAGTAATCAATCACTTCATCCAACTTGGCAGCATATTTTTTCACAATCCCATATACATCAGGAGCGATTAAAGCAGCATTATCTCCTGTCTTTGGGTTGATATAGGTGTACAGCCTTTTCATGGTATTCGAAAAAGACTGACTGGTAGTCTTATGAAGATTGGAAATAGCGATCCTTGCTGCCAAAACTGCATAATCTGGATGCTTCACAGTAAGAGATGCACAAACCTCCGCAGCAAGATTATCTAACTCTGTCGTCTTTACGCCATCGTACAAGCCATCAATGACTTTTTTAGCAACCTCTATGGGTTGGATATATCGTGTATCCAGTCCATTGCAAAGGTTTTCAATTCGCGCAGTGATTTTATCGAATCTTACCGATTCTCTGCGCCCATCTCTTTTTATTACTAACATGCCTCTGTGATTTTTGGGTTGGTGGAAAAACTATTATTAGAAATCTTCTCCAATGGAGAATTTTGGTGAGTCTACTACTTCTTTACCTTTCATAACTCCTGCTTTTTGGTAATCGCCAACTCTCTTCTCAAAGAAATTGGTTTTACCTTGCAAGGAAATCATATCCATGAAGTCAAATGGATTGGTGCTATTCCAAACTTTTTCACATCCTAACTCTACCAATAGTCTATCTGCCACAAATTCGATGTACTGACACATCAAATCTGCATTCATACCGATAAGTCTAACTGGTAAAGCATCCGTCACAAATTCCTTCTCAATCTCAACTGCATCTTTGATAATCATCGTTACCGTTTCTTTTGGCAACTGATTGACCACATGCTTGGTATAAAGGTGACAAGCAAAATCGCAGTGTAAGCCTTCATCTCGTGAGATCAACTCATTAGAGAAAGATAATCCAGGCATCAAGCCTCTTTTCTTCAACCAGAAGATAGAACAGAAAGATCCTGAAAAGAAAATACCTTCTACTGCTGCAAAAGCAATCAATCGTTCTTGGAATGTACCGTTGTCAATCCAACGAAGTGCCCAATCCGCTTTCTTTTTTACACAATCAATATGCTCGATTGCATTCAATAATTTATCTCTTTCTGCTGAGTCCTTTATATAAGTATCAATCAACAAACTGTAAGTCTCAGAGTGGATGTTCTCCATGGCAATCTGAAATCCATAGAAAAACTTGGCTTCTGTATACTGCACTTCTGCTACAAAGTGCTCTGCCAAATTTTCATTCACAATACCATCACTTGCTGCAAAGAATGCCAATACATGTGAAATGAAATGACGCTCTCCATCGTTCAATTCTTTCCAGTCTTTCAGATCCTGGCTCAAATCAATCTCCTCTGCGGTCCAAAAACTCGCCTCCGCCTTTTTGTAATATTGCCATATATCATCATGCTGAATTGGAAATAACACAAAACGACCTTTGTTCTCCTCTAAAATCGGTTCAATCTGCTGCATCTTTTTATTGGTTTGTTTTGAAAATCAGATAGTAAGCGGCTGCTGACTCTCTTCAATTGCCGGAAAAGCGTGAGTGATTAACAAACGCTCTGAACAAATATGCCAAGCAATTTTCAAAAATAAAAACCGAAAACTCTAAAAATCAATAAAATTTGAATAAAGTTCAAATTAGTAATAAATAATTGACTTACAAATATTTATGATCATTTATTTAAAGCTTTTGATTATTGAAAACGGGTGTTTTTCAGCCATTTAAAGAAATTGAAGAAAATTGAAAAAAATTTCAAGTCTAAAAACGAATGATTTTTTAATAGAAATTGAACTTTGTTCAAAAAACAAAATCTCCTGAAAGAGCTTTAAAATTCAAGTATTCAATTAATAACTAGACAGTTAGCACAAATACTGTTTTACTAAGAAATACATCCCCTGCCTCTAATACCACTGATTTAAAGCTTGGTTGATTTACTGCATCCGGAAAATGTTGGGTTTCCAAACAAATAGCTGAATGCTTTCCATAGCGTACTCCATTCTTCCCAGTAAACTCCCCTCCAAGAGAATTTCCAGTGTAGACTTGCAAGCCTGGTTCTAAGGTATGTACCAACAATCTCCTTCCAGAAGCAGGGTGGACAAGTTCGGCAGCATCCATAGAGCTGTTTAGTACAAAACTATGATCGATTCCCCCCACCAGTTGTATTTGTGCGTGTTGATCTTCCAACCGCTCTCCCAATGTGGTAGGCTTCCTAAAGTCAAAAGGACTATTATTCACATGATTTATCTCACCTGTTGGCATTCCTTGTTTGTCAATGGGAAGGTAAGCATCCGCATCCACCCTAAATACATGATCTGAAATGGCCTTTCTAAAATCTCCGCTCAGATTAAAGTAAGCATGATTGGTAGGATTAATGATGGTTTTTTTGTCTGTTATAGCTTTGTAATGAATGAGAAATTCACCCTTATTAGTTAACTCATAAGTAACCCAAACATCCAAATTCCCTGGATATCCTTCCTCCCCATCTATACTCCTATAATTAAACTCAACACCAACTGAATCTGCTTGCTCCAAAATTCTAGCCTGCCACATTTTTCTGTCCCAGCCTTCCATTCCTCCATGCAAGTGGATAGTGCCTGTGTTCAAGGGCAATGAATACGTAATACCATCTAAGGTAAATTCATTTCCTTTGATTCTACCTGCTATTCTACCAACCGTCGAACCTATATAACAGTAATTATTTTGATAATCTTCTTGTAAGTACCCATCCAAATCATCAAAACCTAAAACTACATCCGCTAAGTTACCCTCTCGATCTTTTCCATAAAAATGAGTCCAAGTGGCTCCATAATCCATAACGGAGACAATAATGTCATCTCGAAAATTCAAAGTAAAAAGGGTCACTGCCTGTCCGGAAGGCAACACACCAAACGTTTGTTGTTGGATGGAGAGCATGAATGAAAATTAAGAAGAAGATTTTTTGGTAGAATTTCTCGGCACTAGGGTAGTTTGTAAAACAAAGGATTGTGGCTCCGTAGAAACCACTTCATCCAACTGATCTAACAAATGATTGGCAGCAATAACCCCCATTTCGTAGCCTGGCTGAGATACTGTGGTCAGGGAAGGTTCAATAACTCCGGAAGTTGGATTATTAGTAAAGCCAGCTAAGGCGATATCGCTTGGTATCTGAACGTTGTTTTCTTTGAATACCATCAAGACATCAATAGCTACAGGGTCAATCATGCAAAATACTCCATCTGCCCGAGGGTTGTCCGCGATGATTTTTTGCGCTATCTCCTGATTTCCTTTGGTAGTCAAATCTGTAACATAGACAATCGCATCCTCTAAGGACCTTCCATTATCCTGAAGTGCTTTAAGATAGCCTTCTTTCCGCTTTTTACTGATGTACAAATCCTCAGGACCAGAGACGAATGCTACTCGCTGACATCCCTCTTTCAGTAAATGATCCACAACCAAATAAGCACCATGAGCGTCATCCACAGTGACTTTGGAAACAGGAATTTCCTCCGTCACCCTATCAAACATCATAAAAGGAATCTCCCGCTCATATAAGTTAAGAAGATGCTCATAGCTCTTGGTCTCTCGACTCAAGCTGATCAATAATCCATCCACCTGTGCCGCTACGAGCGTACGTAAGTTGGCTTTTTCCTGCTCAAAGGATTCGTTGGATTGACAAATCATGACGTTATACCCCCGCTTGGATGCGGTATCCTGTATACCTGAAATGTTGGAAGAAAAAAAGTGGGAAGTCAACTCCGGTACAATTACTCCCAATACCTTGGTCTTACTGATACGCAGACTTTGTGCGAGTAGATTGTACTGATAGTTCATGCTTTCCGCCATCTCCACAATTCTCTTCTTGGTATCCGGATGCAATTCGGGTGAATCTTTTAATGCTCTGGAAACGGTAGAGACAGAAACCCCCAATTTTTTGGCGATTTCTTTCATGGTAACCTGATGCCCTTTTTTCATGCTTGTGTGGTTGAGGGGAATTGTATGTTATTCCTGATAGAGACTGAACAACACTGTTTGTCCAACCGCTTTCAGGGTACGTCTATCGATGATATCCATATTATCCAAATGGGTATGATGGTATAGTCCAAAACCCGTTTGAGGAGAATATTCAATAATATTGATCATAGGTATTTTTGCATCTCTATTGACAAATAGGTGATCGTCCATGATTTCCGGACTGTCCCGATGTATAAAGAAGTCAGAAAAACCTAATTCAGTTGCATAATTCCATACTTTCTGCACAATATTTTTAGCAAAATACATGGAATACCCTTCTCTATAAAAGCGTGCTCCTTTTGCTCCAACTAGATCAACTAATATACCAAAATAGGCAGTGTATCCCGGTTCATGTAGGTTCTTAGACCAATATTGGGATCCGTGGCACCACCAAACCTTGGAATTATTCCTAAAGTTTACATGCTCGGGCTCTCCATCATCCTCCCCATCAAATAAAATAATATCAATTCCAACATCGGGCTTATCTGAACCCGTACCAATCACCCGAGCAATCTCCAATAAAACAGCCACTCCCGAACCGCCATCGTTAGCTCCATCGATCGGTTCGTCCATGCGCTCTGTATCTTTATCAGCAATACGACGAGTGTCCCAATGGGCCCCAAGTAAAATCCGCTTTTTGGCATTGGGATTATAGCTCGCAATAATATTGGTTAGATCCCAAGTTAGATTGTCGTAAGTGGTTGCTTGAAATTCTTGGGTTTGAACTTCCCAACCATAGGACCTAAACTGTGCTATCAACCACTGCTTGGTGGCAGTGTGACCGGGCGTGTTCGGAACCCGAGGGCCGAAATCCACTTGTCGCTGAATAAACTGATAGGCAGAATCTGCCGAAAACTCAGGAGCTTCACGAAATGTAACTACTGACTGACCTTGGTCACTTTGCTTCTCACTGGCACAAGACCAGAGTAATAGCAAACCAAACAGACCTATCCAATACCTTTTACTCTTCATACGCCCAGTCGATTTTATCTTTCATATCCTTAACCACAAAACCCATGCCTTTCAAGGCAGCTCTGATTTCGTCAATCTTATCGTAGTTTCGGGCGGTTTTCGCTTCAGCGTATAACTTCAGCAACACCTGTATCAACTCGTCTTGTACATCAGATTTTTCTTCCCGAATACCCAATATCTCCTCCACGAAGGTCATGAAGGTTTGCAACATCTCGGTAAATACTTCCTCCCCTAGCTGTGCAGATTTGAGTTGCCCTGTATAAATGGAATTGATTTTCTTTAACAAGTTGAATAGGTGGCCAATCGCCTGGGCAGTATTGAAATCATCGTCCATAGCCCGGAACGCTGCCTGTATACTGGAAGTCACCTGCTTCACCTGATTTTCATCTGTAGCAATATCCTCAGATACATACACAAGCTTTTTGGCTATTTTCAGACCATTGATAATCTTCTTATACCCCTTTTGAGCAGCTTTTAATGCATCATTGGAGAAATCCAATGTGGAGCGATAGTGGGCCGTCAACATAAAATAACGAATCGTCATGGGGCTGTAGGCCTGTTCCAATAATTTATGATTACCTGTGAACAACTCCTGAAGGGTAATGAAATTCCCCAAGGACTTGCCCATCTTCTGTCCGTTGATGGTAATCATGTTGTTGTGCATCCAGTACTTGGCTGGGTCTTGGTGATTGCAGGCATTGCCTTGGGCAATCTCACACTCGTGGTGTGGGAACATCAAATCCATCCCACCTCCATGTATATCGAAGTGCTTTCCTAGATACTTGGAAGACATGGCCGTACACTCCAAGTGCCAACCTGGAAAGCCCATACCCCAAGGTGAATCCCATTTCATCAGGTGTTCGGGTGCGGCTTTCTTCCACAAAGCAAAATCAGCTGCATTTCTCTTTTCTCCCTGCCCATCCAAATCACGGGTTCCTGACATTAAATCATCCAACACACGGCCCGACAGCTTGCCATATTTCTCACGCTCATTGTATTTCAACACGTCGAAATACACCGAGCCATTGACTTCATAGGCAAGTCCTTCTTCCAAGATGGCTTGTACCAAAGCTATTTGCTCCGGAATATGGCCCGTAGCACGAGGCTCGATACTTGGCTTGATAGTATTGAGCAATTCCATATCCCGATGATAGGTATCCGTATATTGCTGGGCTACCTCCATAGGTTCGAGTTGTTCCAACTTGGCTTTTTTGGCAATCTTGTCTTCTCCCTCATCCGCATCACCCGTTAAATGTCCTACATCTGTGATGTTCCGGACATAACGTACTTTGAAGCCCAAATGGGACAAATATCTGTAAACCGTGTCAAAGGTAACCGCAGGTCGGGCATGCCCTAAGTGAGCGTCTCCGTAAACCGTAGGTCCACAGACATACATACCCACCAAGGGTGCATTGAGGGGTTCAAAAGTTTCTTTTTCCCTGGAAAGGGTATTGTAAATTTTCAGATTTGAAGAATGTCTCATAGTAGAATTTCCAATGTCCAGCCCATACCAGACTAATGATATCACAAAATAATGGATTTAGTTCGCAAATTACTGGATAAAATTCATTTGAGCGGAATTTGAAGGCAATTTTTAACTTTTTAAAAAACTGTACGAACAATTTTCATTCAGGAATCCAAAAACTTAAAATTGAGCAAATTTATCGAAGACGTATCATTTTTCAGTTTGAAGATATTTGGGCGAAAGCCAAAAATAGCCAACCTGACTCTCAATTATCCAAGTATCTAAATCAACTGAAAACAGTACCAAATTTTGTTATGGTCAAATATAAGTTGAAAAATTTTTGAGGGCAGCTTTACTAAAGGTTATATTCCCAAAAGAGTAAAACTAATGGTTTTATTATCTTCTTAGAATTCTTTTTTGCTGTATCTCTCAGCATAGGGAATCGTTCTTTCAAGATAATAAACCACTTTTTCTTCGGTTTCCCTTTATTAAAAGAACTTTATAAAGGCTGCCCCCTATTCGAAGACAGCCTTTTTTTATTTCAGCTTACCTCTCAGTGTTTGAAATGCCTCACTCCTGTCATGACCATGCTCATGCCATGAACATCACAGAAGTCGATAGAGTCTTGATCTTTGATGGAGCCACCTGGCTGAACCACGGCTGTAATACCTGCCTCGTGGGCAATTTCCACACAATCCGGGAATGGGAAGAAAGCATCAGAAGCCATCACAGCACCTTTCAACTCAAATCCAAAAGCTTTCGCCTTTTCAATTGCCTGACGCAAAGCATCTACGCGAGAGGTCTGCCCTACTCCAGAAGCAAACAGCTGATTGCTATTGCTCAAAACAATGGTATTGGACTTGGTATGCTTACATACTTTAGCTGCAAATACCAAGGCATCTAGTTCCTCCTCGCTTGGAGCAATTTTGGTAGCCACTTTGAAATCAGCCTTCGTTTCGGTCTGTAAATCCTTATCCTGCTCGATAATTCCGTTCAACAAGGTCTTGATTTGCTTGGTACCTGGCAAATCCATTTTCTGCAGTAGGAGAATTCTATTTTTCTTACCCTTCAATAGCGCCAATGCGTCTTCATCAAACGCAGGAGCAATCAATACTTCGAAAAACAAACTGTTCATTTCCTCCGCCGCTGCCAAGTCCACTCTTTGGTTGGTAACCAATACTCCACCAAAGGCAGAAGTAGTATCCGCCGCAAATGCCTTTTGGTAGGCTTCTTTTACGGTTGATGCTATAGCGCAGCCACAAGCGTTGGTATGTTTCAAAATCGCAAAAGCTGTCTCTCCTTTGAATTCGGAAATAAGTGCTACAGCCGCATCAATGTCAACCAGGTTGTTGTAGGAAAGTTCCTTACCGTTCAATTGCTCAAACAAGGCTTCCAAATCTCCATAGAAGTGAGCTGCCTGATGCGGATTTTCGCCGTATCGCAAGGCCTTTGCTTTGGATTCAGACACTTTCAGTGCAGGAATTTGTTCGGTTTGGTTGAAATAGTTAAAAATGTGGGTATCGTAATTGGAAGATACTTGGAACGCCTGAGCAGCGAAGTAGCGTCTGTCTTCTAAGGTTGTTCCTCCATCTTGAGTACGCAGTCTTTCTTCTAATTCACCGTACTGGGCTTTGGATGCGATGATGACTACATCTTTGAAGTTTTTGGCAGCAGCTCTGATGAGAGAAATCCCTCCAATATCAATTTTTTCAATCACATCTGCTTCTGAAGCACCCGAAGCAACAGTTTCTTCGAATGGATACAAATCCACAATCACCAAGTCAATGGCAGGAATAGCAAATTCAGCAGCCTGGGACACATCGGAATCATTTTCCCTGCGGTGAAGAATCCCTCCAAAAATCTTTGGATGCAAGGTTTTCACCCTTCCGCCGAAGATAGACGGGTAACCTGTCAATTCTTCTACCGGAACAACTGTGGCACCTTGCGCTTCGATAAACTGCTGTGTACCACCTGTAGAGTAGATAGTAACTCCTTGGGCTTTTAGCTGAGCGATGATGGGTTCTAGATTGTCTTTGTAGTAGACGGAGATTAATGCAGATTGTATTTTTTTGGTAGCCATGATTTTTGATTGCCACAAAGACGCTCAGACACAAAGAAATTGGTCAGGGCTTTGTAGCTATATTTTGGTGGAAAATTTTTCAAGTCGCAAAGGTAGGAAAATCAATAGATTAAAGCAGGCTTTCAATCACATTTGGAAAGTATTTGTATTCCAATTGATGGACTTTTTCAGCAATTTGTTCGGGGGTATCCTCTGGAAGAACCTCCACTGCCGCTTGAAAAATAATTTTTCCATCGTCATACTGTTCATTCACCAAATGGATGGTAATGCCCGTGTGGGTTTCTCCTGCTGCTTTCACAGCCTCGTGAACACGTATACCATACATGCCTTTTCCACCAAACTTGGGCAGTAAAGCTGGATGGATATTGACAATTTTATCAGGGAACGCCTGAATTAAATTTTCTGGAATTTTTAAAAGAAACCCCGCTAATACGACGAAATCTATTTGCAAAGCTTGCAATTGACTAACAAGGGTACCCTCCTCCAATTCTTGCTTAGAAAATACCATGGACGGCACATTCAGCTGTTGGGCTCTCTCTAACACGTATGCATTTGCTTTGTTAGAACCGATGATTACGACGGTGCCTTTATCCGATTGTTGGAAATAACGAGTGATGGCTTCGGCATTGGAACCGCTACCGGAGGCGAGAATGGCAATCCTTTTCACATGCATGGGGTTTGATTGATTTCAAAAATAAGAAGATGAAGGAAGGATGACAAAATTACTTTTTAAAACCTAAAACCTTGAAATTAAAAGTATTTCACAAATTACGTATTTGAAGATACTTTGTTTCAAATTGAAAATTAATTTGAAATTATTTTTTGTTTACGAAACCTTGATAAAAGATTCTTCCGTATGAACACTCAAACCAATATTATATTTCCCATGAAAAACCAACTGATAATAGCTAGTCTTTTAGGAATTTTTTTCCTGAGTTCGTGCGCCGTCATCCGTCAAGGAGAGGTAGGAGTCAAAAGTAGATTTGGAAAACTTTCCGATACTTCACTCGACGCAGGCTTAGTGGGATTCAACCCTTTTACCACCAGAGTGATTAAAGTTCCTATTCGTACTGTCAATCAAGAAATCCGCTTGCCACTTCCAAGTAAAGAAGGCTTGACCATTGAGTCAGAGATTTCGATTCTTTATAGCATTGAAAAAAATAAGGTGCCATTTATCCTGGAAGATATCGGAGAGAATTATGAGCGTGTGTTGATCTTAAATGTATTCCGTTCAGCGGCAGCAGATATTACCGCTCAATACATGGCTAAAGATATGCACTCAGGCATGCGTTCAGAAATTGAAAAGGAAATTCAGGAAAGAATGCATGAATCCTTAAGACAAAGGGGCTTCGTAGTCGAGCGAGTATTGATGAAAAGTATCAATCTACCAACAGAGTTAAGCCGAGCAATTGAACGTAAACTGAAAGCAGAACAAGAAGCGCAACAGATGGAATATATCTTAGAGCGGGAGCGTAAAGAAGCCGAGAGACGTAAAATTGAAGCGGAAGGTACCCGGGAAGCTCAAAAAATCTTAGCTGAAGGACTAGTAAGAGAAATCATCGAATTAAGAAGTATCGAAGCTTTCCGTGAGCTCGCCAACTCTCCAAACACCAAGATTATCATTACGGATGGTAAAACACCTTATCTGATTAATTCTCAGAAATAAAAAAACAAATCAACTGAATCATAGCGGCGTTAACGATAGGTTCTATTAAAGAACCCTAAAGGCCCTGCATCCTCGACAGGGCTTTTTTTTGTTTCATTTTACCGATCAACTCTTTCACCAATTTGAATGCAAGCATCGCAGTCATGTCGTGATGATCTCGAATTGGATTATACTCAACCAGGTCTGCGCCAATAATTGGTAATTGGATAGCATGAATAATATCGAGTAGCTGACGTGAACTCATTCCCCCTGGCTCATAATGCGATATTCCAGGAGCAAACGCAGGATCCAATACATCAATATCCAATGAAATATACAGCGGTCCTTCTAATGTCTTGATAAAATCCATACTGAAATCTTTCATTTCCATGATCTTGACCCTGTATTTAGCAGCCTGTTCCCGCTGATGTTGCGTCAGTGTTCGGATTCCCACCTGAGTCAGGGATTTTAGCAAGCCTTTTTCTAGTAAGCGTGCAAAAGGAGAGGCATGGGAATAGGGATTGTCTTCAAAATTCTCATACAAATCCCCATGAGCATCGAGCTGAAGCACATTCAAAGGCCCATATTTCAAAGCATGGGCTTCAATGACTGGGTAAGCGATGGAATGATCCCCTCCCAAACTCAGGAGTTTGCTTCCATCGGCGATGGCTTCACTGACAGCTGCTTTGATGTGTTCGTAAGCCTTTTGGGGATCCTGACTGGCAAATGATAAATCTCCTAAATCCTGATAATCCCTACCTGCTAGGATTTCGACTCCTTCCTCGGTGTAGTTATTGGCGGATCCTTCACTTGCCATCAGGCGTATTCTGGGAGGAGCTAAATACGATCCACGGAGGAAAGAACTATTAGCGTCAAAGGGTATTCCGAGTAGTTTGATCATGGGTGGTTTTTGATTGAATTTAATATTTAATAGTTAATTTCTACTCTAAATACATCTGAAAGAGCCATCCTAGTAGTTTGAGGGAGGAGTTAGCTAGCCTGATTTATTAGGCCTTGTGGAACTTTGATTTTAAATCCATTCTTTCATGAAGAATTCTAACAATTAGAACGTGATTTTTTTCAATTACTTTGTAAAAAACGATATGTTTCCCCGATTTAAACCCAAATATATCATCCTTAATCTCTGGATATCTTTGCCCGATTGAAGGTTGCATACCTATCATCTCACATACTTCTAAGAGTGTTTGATAATAAGTTTCCGCCTGTCTTTCAGACCAGTTGAAAACCGTATATTCCCAAATACTAGCAATATCCTGAAGGGCCTTTCTTGTTAAAGAGAAATTAGGGTTCAGCATTATAATTTGCCTTTAATTGCTCTAAAAATAGTTGAGGATCAAAATCTTCTACTATTCCACTGTCTAATCCTTCTTGAATAGCTAACTGTAAAGCCTTTACCTTTGCCTCTTCTTCCTCTAGCAGCCTTAATCCAGCCCTTACCATCTCGCTAGCATTGTTGTATCTACCATCATCAATACCTTTTTGAATAAAGCTTTCAAAGTGTTCTCCCAACGAAATAGATGTGTTTTTTGCCATAGCTAAACTTTTTCACTAAAATACCAATTTTTGGTAAAATCACCAAAATGCAAGAATCTGTATTCTCGTTTGAAAAAATGAACTAATCAACCCAACCACCTAACTTAAAGAAAAAACTTCAATGCAATACTCGGCGTCAGCAATTGAAAGGCTGCATTCCGGGTATTCAGGGTTACGGCTCCTTGGGCATCATAGCTCGCATCACGGCTTGTTAAGAAATTCATTACGCCCGTTTGCATGTAATTCACCCTCAGTTCAAGGAATGTATCCCCTCCCTTTTCTAAGGGTATCATCAAACCACCTCCCAATTGATACACATGAGCCCAATCATACACTTCTGTCCCTGCTACAAAAGGTTCTGTGAGTCTATTTTCCCTGACTTTGGAACGAGTATAGGTATGAATAGCCCCCAGTTGACCTTCTACAAAGGGACGAACACCAATTCCAATATCCGGCATGACACGAACTACTCCTGACAGATGAATGGCATTATTATTTCTTCTAATTCTGAATCGCTGATCAGTCCCGTTGATCACTTCTCTACTTCTATGAACAGCTGTTCCATATAGCATATAGCCAAACTCACCCCCCACATAAATGGGCGTATTTGAAAGCTGATGTAAAAATCCAAGATTGAGGGAAGGGAACCATTGACTGCCCACTTCTGATCGGAAATCAGCGGTAGGAAGTCCCGCATTGAATCGTAGTCCTCCAAGCATTTCCTGAGCCTGGGCTGAAAAAGAAAGACTAAGAAAAACTAGTAAGAAAGAAAGTATTGCTTTCATAAGCGCTTATTTTCAGAAGAAGGTATTGACTTTCTGAACGAAAAAGTAAGAAAGTGGTTACGGTTTTGGGATAGTTCTCGCAGAGGCGCTAAGAAAAAGTTGGGATAATGAATTCAGAACTTATAAATTGAACTAGTGCCAATCGATTACCTATGTGAGCTTGAGAAAAAGCCAACGCACCTATAATAAAAAAAAATTCAAAATTAAGAGAAGCTAGCGAACAACTGCGCCTTTGCGCCTTCGCGAGAAACCGTTATTAAACTTAGGTTTTCTATTAAATTTAGGTCTTAGGGTTATTTGACCTCTTTATTTTTGAGGGATTTTGTCTCGTATCAAAAACATCGGATATTTTGACACAATTATTCTCCTCATCTACAGAATAAATGATTTTATAATTAGTACATATCAGGTAACGATACTCAATGTGCCTACCTTTTAAAAACTCTTCTATTGGACCAACTAAAGGATTTCTCTTTAAAATTTCAGGAGCTTCAATGAGCTCTAAAACAATTTTCAAAGCCAATTGATGACTTACCTTTTTCGAGTAATAATCAAAAATTTCATCCAATTGTTTCTCTGCAAAAAGTGACCATATAATAGTCATATTTTTGTATTCTGATATTTTAAGAGTAATTCCTCGGAGGATTTAAATCTACCTTTTTCAAAGTCCTCCTCTGACCTTTCAATCCTTTTGTATAATTCTTCTTTATCAAAAGGGTTTAAGTTGCTTTTTCCAGACTCCAGTTTCTCCAAACTTAATAAACTCTCAAGTTTTGAAATTGAATCTTCATCTTCAAGTTGCAAAAACTCTTGAATAAACTTTATTTTCCTCGCTTCAATATTCATAACTTCCTTTTTTACAAAGTTAAAAAATCTCATGTAATCTTCCCACCCATTTTAGTAGTAGCTTTTCCTTTTAACCTTTCCGTCTATGCGAGAACCCAGTCTGAGTAACTTTACACCCGCTCCTTCTCCACTAGCATCCCAGTAATCTCGTTCATAGCCTTGACCTTGTACTCAAAATCACCTTTCAGGGTAGCGCGGTAGGCATTTAGGTTTTCTAGCAAAACATCGATTTCTTCCGGCAAAATCTCCTCAAAGAGTTCACGCAATCGCTTGGCTGTAGTCGGGGACTTGCCATTGGTACTGATGGCAATCTTCAAATTCCCCTTGGTCACTATCCCGCCCAAATAAAAATCACACAAAGCCGGCGTATCGGCCACATTGACCAAAATAAAACGTTCCTTGGCCTCATCATGTATCTGCTTATTGATTTCTGGGAAATTGGTAGCAGCGATGACAATATGTTTGCCCCCTAAGTACTTTTCGTGGTAAGCTTCCTTAATCAAGGTCACATGAGGAGCTGCTCTAGCAATCTCCAAGAATTCATAATTGAATTCTTTGGACACTACTGTCACATGTGCTTCAGGACTACTTTTGAGGAGAAAGGAGAGTTTCTCCGTACCCACAAAACCACCTCCGACAAGGAGGACGTTGAGTTGGTGAACTTTGAGGAAGATGGGGTATAAATGGTTCATGTTTTTAGATGGTTAGAGGCGAGAAATTAGATTAGAGACAAGAAACAAGAATCAAGATGCAAGACTTAGATTTTCCGAGGAAATACTATCCTTCAATAATTGAAATAAGGTAGAAATAAGGTTGATATAAAATTGAAATAATTTTTGTTGGACAAATCCTCCCTAGTATCGGGAATAATTTTTGATTCAAGATTATTTCACAAAGTATGTTTCCACCTTATTTCACGTAGTTTATTTCAACTTTATTTCCACCTGTTCATAAACCTCCTTCAATCGATAACTCTCCTTTACCACCTCTCCTACCACAATAATCGCAGGTGCGGCAATGCCGGCTTGGGCAGCTTTGAAAGTGATGTCTTGGATGGTACTGGCAACAAACTGCTCTTCTTTGGTAGTGCCATTTTGAATGATGGCCACAGGAATATCTGCTTTACCAGCTGATGTATAAGCCTTCACAATTTCAGGCAGCTTTTTGGTGCCCATCAAAATCACTACTGTAGCCGTAGATTGAGCAGCAATAGCAATATCACGGGAGAGTTCTCCGTAACTTGTGGTCGCTGTGATAACCCAGAAACTCTCGGAAACCCCTCGCTTGGTTACGGGAATGCCGATGGAAGCAGGAACTGCCACCGCAGAGGTAATCCCTGGCACGACCTCCGTAGGAATACCAAACGCTTCGATGTAGTCGATTTCCTCCGAACCACGACCAAATACAAAGGGGTCTCCTCCTTTTAGTCTGACCAAATGTCCGTGTTTGAGGGCATATTCCACACAGAGCCGATTGGTCTCCTCTTGAGGACAGGAATGTTTACCTACCCTTTTACCTACAAAGATTTTGATCGCTTTATCGGGAGCGTGTTTGAGCAAGGACTTATCGATTAATGCATCGTACAAGACCACATCAGCTTTATTGATCGCCAAAATGGCTTTCAAGGTGATTAATTCGGGATCACCTGGACCGGCTCCTACGAGTGTAACTTTTGGTTTGATGAGCTGATTCATGCAAGTACCTCCTTTTCTCTGTATGAACTAATAGCCTCGAATACTTTTCCTGCATCCTCAAAATAGGATTGGGCAAAAGCTTCGGATGGTTCGTGTTGATTGATTTGATAAATGATCTCTTTGAGCGTTCCTTCGATGATTATCTTTCCTGTATCCACGAAGGTCTCATCAAACAAATTCACAATATTCGCGTAGGAATTGGTGCTCTTGTTTTCGGATAATAAAATAGCTTTGGCTGCATTGACCAAGGCTGCATAGGTATGGTAAATGCTATCAGACCATCGTTTTTCCACAAAAGCTTCTTTGGATAAATCCAACTTCTCACGGGCTTCCAATAGCAAGGTAGCTACCAAGTCAATCACCACTCCTGCACATTCTCCTACACCCACTGCCACTTTGTAAGCATCTTCATTTCCCCAGTCAACTTGATCTTCTTCAGTAAGTGTTTCTGTATAAGTCAAAACTTTCAGAATATCATAAAAATACATTTGTCCATTCCGATCGTAGTAATGGAGGAAATCTTCTCCTGACTCTTGATTTTGAGCAAAGTCATCCAATAAAATTCTCAGTGCCTGAGGACCTCGTTTACTTGGAATTTTAATCACCTTGTCCGCAAAACGTCCATTACCATCTCCCAAAGTTCCTCCTCCTAGCAACACTTGCAAGGCAGGAAACACAGTCTTACCTGCTTTCAAGGACATACCCTGAAATCCAATATGGGCCATATTATGCTGCCCACAGGCATTCATACAACCAGATATTTTGATGGTCAACTCTTTGTTTTGGAGATATTGTGGGTATTCTTGGGCTATTACTTTTTCTAATTCCCTAGCAATCCCCGTACTACTCGCAATTCCCAAGTTACAGGTATCCGTGCCTGGGCATGCCGTAATATCACCTAAGGAATTATAGCCATAATCCGCCAACCCAATTTTCTTCAACTCTTGATAGAAATAAGGTATTAGCTCCTCCTTCACATCGCGGATCAAGAAGTTTTGTCTGAGCGTAAATCGGATTTCATCATTAGCAAACTGCTGAGCCAAGGCTGCGATGGCTCTAGCTTGAGCAGTAGTAAAATCCCCCAATAAAACTTTCACACCAATAGCTACATATCCTTTCTGTTTCTGTGGAATAACATTAGTCACTTTCCATTGCTCGTAGGCTAGGTCAAGTGGTTCTGAAATCTCTACCAATTCGGGATTTGGAAGACTTTTACTTGACTCATAGCTTTCAACTTCAATTGGATAGGTTTTATAAGGCAAAGCTTTTTTCTCTTCCTCTACCAACTGCAAGAATGACTCAATCCCCATGTCATTAATCAAAAACTTCATACGTGCCTTCAAGCGTCTTGCCCGCTCTCCATGTCGGTCAAATACTCGCAAAACACCCTCAATGAATGGAATTAACTCTTCGATTTTCAAGAATTCAGTAATCACATTTGCATGCCTAGGCTGAGAACCCAATCCCCCTCCTAGCAATACTTTGAAACCCCTGACTTCTTGTCCGTTCTCTACTTTCACTTTTGGAATAAATCCTAAATCATGCAAGTAGGAAAGCGCGGTATCTTCATCGGAAGAGGAAAATGCCATTTTAAATTTCCTGCCCATCTCTTGGCAAACAGGATTGCGAAGGAAATAACGAAAGACCTCATCCGCATAGGGAGTGACGTCAAAAGGTTCGTTAGGATCGATTCCGGCAGTTTCTGAGGCTGTCACATTTCGCACCGTATTCCCACAAGCCTCACGCAAAGTCACATCATCTTTTTCCAGTTCTGCCCAGAGTTGCGGGGTTTCGTCCAAACTCACATAGTGAATCTGAATGTCCTGACGTGTTGTAATGTGGAGTTTTCCAGTCGAATATTTATCCGAAACATCACAGATACGGATGAGCTGATTACCGGTAACACGTCCATAAGGCAATTTGATACGGATCATCTGAACGCCCGGCTGTCGCTGTCCATAGACCCCACGCGCCAATCGAAGGCTGCGGAATTTCTCCTCATCTATTTTCCCCTCCCGAAACAGCCGGATTTTCCGCTCCAATTCGATGATGTCCTTTTCGACAAGGGGATTCTCAATCTCGGTTCTAAAGCTTTCCATTGTTAGTTTATTCTATAGGTTAAGTAGAGTAATATGTTGTACGAAGTACAAGGTACCAAGTACCAAGTATGGATTTCTTGTGAGTTTACAATTTGGTTTTATTAGAGAGCTTACAATAATTTTAGAAACCTAATGGTTTCTAAAAAAGTCGAAAATTCAAATTGTAATACAAAATTACTTATCGAACCGTCTTGGTACTTCGTACCGTACTTTTGAAATGCACTTCTCTCTTGATTCTTGTTTCTTGCTTCTTGCTTCTTGTTTCTTGCTTCTTGTTTCTTAAGTCTAATCTCTCGCTTCTAGTTTCTCGCCTCTATAAAACCTACACTCACCGTATCATGCGTTCCTTCATCGATCAGGATAAAGCTTCCATTAGACCGGTTAACTTGGTAGGAATCGAAATGAATGGGCTTACTGAGTTTGAAACTCACTTTGCCTATATCATTTAACTTCAAGGTTTCAGTAGCTTCTTCCCCGCTGAAGTCGGTTTGGATTTTGGATTGGATAGCTTCTACTTTGGCCAAAACACGGTTGACGCCGTGCTGCAAGGTATATTTTTCTCCGATTCTCAAGGGCTTATGATTCACTTGACAGATGGTAGCAGTAATGCTTTTCTCAGAGGTTGGTAATTCCGAAGATTTGACAATCATGTCTCCCCTGCTGATGTTTACCTCATCTTCCAAGGTGATGGTAACTGAAGCACCCGGAACGGCCACTTCTAACTCCTGATCAAAGAATTGTATGGATTTGATTTTGGATTCGGTGAAAGATGGCAAAATGGTTACCTCATCGCCTACCTGAAGGATTCCTCCATACAACTTTCCTGAAAAACCTCTGAAATCATGGAAAGCATCTGTTTTGGGACGGATGACATACTGAACTGGAAATCTTGCGAATGCTTGCTCCTGCAAATCTTCTGGCTCCAACACTTCCAAATGATCCAAGAGAGTATTTCCAACATACCAAGGCATTTCTTCAGATTTCTTGGCAATATTTTCACCTTTCAAGGCTGAAATGGGAATAAAGGTAATCTGCTCTGTTTGGAAGTTGCTTTTCTCCACCAAGGCATCAAAATCTGCTTTGATTTTTAAATACACATCTTCCTCATAGCCTACCAAATCCATTTTATTGATAGCAACCACTACATGACTAAGGCGGAGCAAATTACTGATGAAAAAATGTCGGTAGGTTTGCTCGATCACCCCTTTTCTGGCATCGATTAGGATGATGGCAACTTGCGAAGTGGATGCACCTGTTACCATGTTGCGGGTGTACTCCACGTGCCCGGGTGTATCGGCTACGATAAAGTTGGTCTTATCGGTATTGAAGTAAATGTGGGCCACATCGATGGTAATCCCTTGTTCACGCTCAGCCACCAAACCATCCGTAGCCAAGGAAAAATCAAGGTAATCAAAACCCCGCTGCCGACTGGTCTTCTCGATGGCCTCCAGTTTATCCGTGGTCAAAGAACCCGTATCATACAATAATCTACCGATCAGGGTACTTTTCCCATCATCCACCGAACCGGCAGTAGCTATTTTTATCAATTTTCTATTTTCCATTTTTTTAGACGTTAGACGTTAGACATTAGACGCTAGACTTTGTGGGTATCAGAAATGCGATAGAGGTTTAATTGAAATAAAGTGGAAATAAGTAGAAATAAGGTTGAAATAAGAGGTTTGGCTAAATTCAATGGATTCGTTAGCATAGAAGGAAAGGATTGATTTTTTACACGAATTTCTACTTGGTACATGGTTCATGGTACTTGGTACACTTTCTGCGCTTCTAGAAATACCCCACCTTCTTCCGTTTTTCCATCGCTGCTTCCGATCGTTTGTCGTCGATTCTGGCACCTCTTTCGGAGATGGTGGATTGACGAATTTCATCTACGACAGTTTCTAGTGTATCCGCTTCAGACAACACCGCTGCTGTACAAGTCATGTCACCGACTGTACGGAAGCGCACCATTTTCTCAACAACTTCTTCATGAGCTTCTCTGTACACATGCTCATTGGCAGTCCAAATCAGTCCATCCCTGAAGAAAACTTCCCGCTTATGTGCAAAGTAGATGGAAGGGATGTTAATATTTTCAGTTTTGATGTATTCCCATACATCCAATTCTGTCCAATTAGAGATCGGGAAAACACGAACATTTTGCCCTTGCTCAATACGTCCGTTGAGCATATCAAAGAACTCAGGACGCTGGTTTTTCTCATCCCACTGACCGAAATCGTCTCTTACGGAGAATACACGTTCTTTTGCTCTCGCTTTTTCCTCATCCCGCCTCGCTCCTCCAATACAAGCATCAAATTTGAATTCCTCAATCGCATCCAAAAGTGTGGTCGTTTGCAAGGTATTTCGGCTGGCATAGCGGCCTTTTTCCTCCCGAACTTTCCCTTGATCTATGGAATCCTGTACATTTCTCACGATGAGTTCCAGACCCAATTCCTTAACCAATTCATCTCTGAATTGAATGGTCTCAGGGAAATTGTGCCCTGTGTCGATGTGCAATAATGGGAAAGGAATCTTAGCTGGATAAAAAGCCTTTTGCGCCAATCGCACCAAAGTAATGGAATCCTTCCCTCCCGAGAATAAAAGTACTGGACGCTCAAATTGCGCCGCCACTTCCCGCAGGATGTAGATGGATTCGGATTCTTTAGGATTGAAGTATATGGAGGACATGGTATTTTTGATTTTAGATTTTAGAATTTAGAATTTAGATTTGGTTAAAAGAGATAAGAGTCAATAGACAAGACTCAAATGCTCGTTGAAACACAATTATTCTAGTATTGGCACTAGGTTTTAAATGTTGTTTTTGTCTATGGCATTTAAAACCATGACAAATATTTTCAGGTCAAATTTTATGATTCTACACGAATCCCATCTTGGTACTTTATACTTGGTACTTGGTACAATTAAATTATGTCTAGCTTCTCGCTTCTAAACTCTCGCTTCTACTCCCATGCAAGCCACATTCCTTCTTCGACTCTTCCCACCACCATCTGCCTGCTCTTGGATCTTCTCCGGGTAGGATGGCTCGGGTACAGGGAGCGCAACCGATGCTGATGAACTGTTGATCGTGTAAGGGGTTGTAAGGAATTTTATGTGCATGGATGTATTCCAAGAGTTGCTCGTAGGTCCAATCCAGCAAAGGATTATACTTGATGATTTGGTTGGCTTCATCCCATTCCAAGCGCTTCATGCTGGCGCGATTGGGGCTTTGCTCAGCTCTCAGGCCTGTTATCCAAACTTGATTACCCGCCAATGCTCGCTGCAAAGGGACTACCTTCCTAACGAAGCAACATCTTTTTCGCTGCTCCACCCCTTCGTAGAATCCATTGATACCCTGTTGGAGCACTAATTCCTCCACCTGTTGAGTTTCGGGATAATACACCTTGATAGGAAGTTCGTATTTAGCTTGGGTGCGCGCTAACAAGTCCAAAGTTTCGGGAAAGAGACGTCCTGTATCTAAAGAGAAGATGCTAACTGGCAATTTCAAGGATGCTATCAAATGCGTAATTACTTGATCTTCCTGCCCTAGGGAGGTGGAAAAAGTGATTTTCCCTTGAAAATGATTCGCTATTACCTGCAACTCCTCCTCCAAGGAAAGATTAGCGATACTAGCTTCCAACTCATGCAAACTCTTTGGTAGGCTCATCTTTGTTTTGTTTAGTTGCTGCTTCCCATGCGCGCTCATGTAAATAATACAAAGCGATTTTAGTAATGACTTCAATAGAACCTATAGATATCGCCATCATCAATTCCCCAGTCACGAAATAAGAGATAACCATGGTATCCAAGGTGCCGACTATCCTCCAGGATATGGACTTTAGGAAGCTCTTGATGTTGCTGTCCTGTCCCTTTTTATTGATAAACCATCGCTTGATGGGCTGATCTAGTATCATAGGTTCGAATACAAGTATTTTACAAAAGTATATAAAACCTATTTATTTTATAGGGTAATTAGGTAAAAAATTTTATTCTTTGTCCAAAATATCCGCTAAACTCTTGTTTTCCAGCACATTTAACATTTCGTCCCGAACTTGAATCATCACTTTATTCAAGCCGCAGGCTGTTTCATCCTTGCATTCCGCGCAGGGCTCATAGTAGTTTAAACTTACACAGGGAAGCAAAGCAATCGGCCCATCCAATAAGCGAATTACCTTTGAAAGGGCTACATCCTTGGGGTCTTTGATTAAGTAATAGCCTCCACCTTTTCCTTTTTTGCTACCTAAGATGCCCGCTTTTTTGAGTTCCAAGAGGATATTTTCCAAAAACTTATGGGAAATCCCGTATTCCGCAGCGATATCTTGAATCAACACTGTCTTTTGGTCTCTGTTTTTGCCCAAATAGGTAAGGGCATGGAAAGCATATTTGGTTTTTTTGGATAGCATGGTCAAAAATACAAGAATTTTTGAAAAGGTGTCTATTTCTGTATGCGGTAATACATTTGAGCGCTTCCTGGAATACCGCTAAAACTCAATCCTTGTATTTCTACCAATATCTCACTTTCAAGGTCATGATTAAAAAAATTTATTGAGGCTTTTCCATTAACATCAGTTTCTATCATAGGCTCCCAAAATAATGTAACCCTGCGATCTGGTTTGGGAGAGCGTAATTGCTGCCCGTCATAGCTAGGAGAATAAAACTCTTTATGGACCTGATAGCCTTTGAATCCTTGGGGCAGATTTTTTTTAACATCGATTTTCTCAACAGCATTAGATATTTTCCCTCTTTTAGTATAAAACCCAATGGCACCATTTGAGCCTCTAGACCCAAAAATAGCAGTATCACCTCCTTTCCATACAGTTACCTCTTCGATTTCTTCAACTGGAAGCGTTAACAAAACTTCTAAAGAAACTGGAATATCGTCCACCATAATCAAAGGTTGTGAAGAACTGTTCAAAGAATTTATCCCTTGTATAGCAACAGATTTATTCTGACCAGAACCAGATACCTGAACTCCTGGCACCCTTCCTCTTAGGAGATCAAGTGGATGAAAGAGATTTTCTAAAGCTGGATTCCCAGAAACCTGTATTTTGGTTGTACCTCCCACATAAATTCTTGGCTTACCCTCTAAATTGGAATTTTTTTTAGCTAGAACCTCTACTTCATCCAAAAACACTTCATTATCAATGGATGGGAAAGCTTGCTCTATAGACTTACGGATTTTTGCTTCCTCCCAAAATAATCCTAGATTTTTTTGAAAATTGTTAATTGTATTTCTTTTACTAAAAGACAGGCCCTCTTTGTCTTCATCAATTAAAAGCTCCAAAGATTTTCGATTTTTAGCAGCTTTAACTTCTAGTAAGACTTCACTCCCATCATAAAAATATAAATCATTCATCTCAAATCTACCGTCTTGATCAGATTTGACACTAAGAGAAGAAATAATTGGATTTACAGATAAAAAGGAAACATCTGCGTTGGAAACAGGCTGTTTGGAGACTTGATTAATAACAGTACCCCTTATGCTAATTCCACGTTCTACACCAAATGTCGATTCTGGTAAAATCCCCTTCGATGCTTCTTGAATACTATATTTGCGCCATCCCTGTGTTAAAAGTAAATAATCCAATGCCTCCCATCTATCCTCATTTTTTTCATCAAAGTAATATTCAGGAGACTCTACAAAGCCTTTCAGTTCTGACGTCATCAACAAATGTGTTCTGATAGAAGTAACGTTTTGGGATTCTGGCAATAGAGTTGAATCAACTACTCGAAGAGAAAAATTACCCTGCACTGGTTCCCCATTTTTATCAAGAACTTCAATTTCCAAAGAAGTCTCTTCTCTTGGTAGGTAAACTTGCTTTGGCGACTGTATATTTATACGAAGCTGATCTCCTTGATCAACAAAGACTAATCGTTCTGTAAGTGGGACTCCTTCCTTATCAAGAACTGTTAACTGAACAATTCCTGAAAGAAACTCTTGTTTGGGCAAACGGATAAATGCTATTCCATTGCTGAGGTCTACCTTAGCAGATGCATTTACTACCCCCCGACTTTGGGCTAAGAGGTAAACTTCTTCCAATTTGGACTCAACTGATGCTAGTAACTTCACTTGCAAAAAATCAGCTTCTGGGTTATTATTGACCGCCATAACTATACCTGTTGGTAAGGCAACTGGCAATACATAAATGTAGGGATGGTTATGTATTTTGGCGGTATAAATTTTACCTTGCTGTGGAACTAAAGGAAAAATTCCTGTTCCTAAATGATTACTCCTAAATTGGGTGATTTCTGTATCATCCTCTAATATTACCCCTTCAATCTTCCGTCCAAGACCATCTGAACCAACAACTTTGAAAGCGACTTTGCTAAACAAATTCTGCACGAGTGTTCCACCTTCGGGAAAAAACTGTAACGTTAGGCTATCAATAGAAGAAACTGTGTCCTGATTTATTGACTTTTCGCCATAAACCTGAATAATCCGCTCATAAAAATATGCTTCATCATTATTTCTCATCCATTGTGTGTACGCTCTGATACGGTACTCCCCTGTATTCAACGAATCAGGAAGCTCCAAATAACCGGTGCTAAATCCATGAAAACCGTAAATTAACTCACGCTTAACAACGTGATTATTACTATCCCATAACTCTATATAGAGTGTTTGACTAAGGGAAGATGGCAACAGATACGGACCTGATGTAAGGTAAGCCTTTAACCAAATAGTTTCACCGGCAGCAAATATATCTCTATCAAAATGTAGAAAAACCTTCTCTTCGGGCATTTCCTGAATCCACCGTTCAAAAGAAGTTCGAATTTTTTCGATAGGATCGATGTAAAAAATAATAACTATAAAACCTTTAACAACAAATTGCAACAGCCGCATATTAACAAAATTTTTTTTAATATGTAATTTGTTAGGTACTACATTCAAAATCCATGTAAATCTTTATAACATTTATACAGGATGAACTTCCTGTAGCCCAATATAATTGACCACATCCATCATAATATTCAACTCTAGAGCAAGCATCTCCTCCATAAACTTTAACTTCTTTTAAAAAAAAGTCTAAAAAGATTACTATCGAACACGCAACTATAATCTTTTTAAGATAATTTAATTTCATTTTTTTTATTTTATTTAAATCACAAATGCATTCTCGAATATAAATAATGTATTTTATTAAATTTAATCTGAACGATATTATATATACTTATAACTATGTAAGAAGGTTGTTTAATAGTAATCTAATTTTTTTTAAGCACTTCCCTGAACTCTTGTATAATTTAATCCAATGTCTTCATCTTACACAGCACTAAAATAAATGTATCCTCTCCTAAGCGAGGACCAAACTCATGTACGAACCTGTATAGATTGGAATCTCTGGAAGGTAGTTTATCATCAGAAAATATTTTTCTGTAGTCATTACGAAAGTCAGACGCATGCATGTAAAATCCAATAGCTTCGTCTGTTGCAAACCAAGGCACTACATTTACCGGCATTTGGTCAATGTCGTTTTGTATGTTCTTCAAATGCTTTACCATTTTAAAATTCTTATCGAGCAATACCTCCATAGATTCTTTAAGGCCTCTAGCATAGGACAGATAATAGCCAGACTTGACAGGGTAGAAAGAAAAAATTTCCAAAACAATCTTTTCATCCATTTGTAATTCAATCGTTTGGTCAATAGACAGGTTATTTCTCTCAGCCTCCGAAATACCTGCACTACCAAAATCCACTGTAACAAGGTCATCTAATTTTCCTTGAGAAGAAAATAATGCTACTTGATAACTATTCGGAATCCTGAATAACAACTTCCCTGAATTAGAATCCCAAACGAAGCCATCTTTATCTGAAAATCTTCTGCCCTGATAAATTCACCCGGACCATCCCCGGATGGAGTTAGTTGAAATAAAGGCTGCCCCTTTAAATTGTATGAAACAAACTTATCGAGGTCCCAATCCACTAAGTTTATGCTGGAATCACTTATAACTATTTTCCCTGGTCGAATAATGGGAAAATCGTCTGCATTACTTAAAAAGACATACTCAATGTCCTCAAAAATATCAGAAAACTTTCCTTCGATTGATTCATCTGGGTTGATGGAAATAGTAAATGCACTTTCTGATTCCAATGAATAATTTGTACAGCCAAAACAGAAAAAGAGGATAACTATGAAAAAGTTCTTCATGTACTATAATGAAATTAAATAATATGGCAAATCCTCATGTTTGATTATCAATTATTGCCAAATATATACAAAATCAAAAAGAAGGCCACAATTAAAACCTCAGGTCAATCCAAGCTTATCTTTAAAATAGTCCATAACTTTAGGTGCTATCACCAATGCCAAGTCCACCATAACCAACAAAATCAACATGGAAAAGAAAATTGTAAAGCCCGCCAGTGCAGCATAAAATCTCCAAGATTCAGGAGTATTTAAAGCTTCAATTGAATTGCTAAAAACATATCCAGAACAAACTACTGCAAGTATCGCACATATGTAAGCAGTTAATTTTAGAAAGCGTAATCTAAATTTTAAATCCATATCACTTATCTGTATGATCAAATTATTGACATACTTTAACTTAGCCGATCGAAATTTAAATTACTATTTAGAAGAATTAAATCCCAACTATTGAAAAAAAGAATATGTTCAAAAACACAACCAACTGATTTTCAATTAAAAATATTAAAATCACTTACTCCTCACCGCTCCCATCACCAACACATGCCCATTGCCATTCCATTGATCTAGCACTTCTTGGGGAAGGATGGCTTGCTGTTGAGAGGGATTTAATTGCTCGAATTGTTCCATATCAAGTGCCCAAATCAGCTGATTTGAACTATGCACGCCAACCAAAATAATCGGAAGGGTATTGCCTGAGATAGACAATTTCTCAAAACTTATTGCTTCTCCTGAAACCTTATCAATTGCAGTATGAATAAATTTTCCAGTCCCAAAAGGACCGATAAAATTTGTCAGCAGGTAATGATTTTTGGTTTCTTCTATACTAAAGGAATGTGCTTTAGGTCTTTCAGGATCCAAAATCAAATCAAAAGCTCGATTGAAGTCGTTATTCAACTCATTTAATTCCTCATCAGAAATTCCATACTGACCGAAATCCAACCTAACCATTTTTACTAAATTCAATTCTTCATCAAAATTGTGAATAACTGCTTGAAAAGGATGTATATATGAAAGGGAGTTTTCGTTTTTTGATAAACCTTTATCCCCTCCAAAATCAAAACCTACTACTATAGAATCTAAAGGACTGACCCATTCGAGTAATCGGGAGTTTTTATCCAATACCCTAAATTTATAATTAGAACCAGTAATTGTATTTAAAACCACTCGATCATCAAGGACCTGAAAAGCTCCATATCCATCCCTTTGGTTACTTTTCAAATCCACTATTTCTTTCAACTTTCCATCGAAAGTAAAAACCATTAAACGGATTTTAGCTCCATCTAATATCCAGATTTCATCTTCTCCAAGTTTAAAATCATCAATAAGTGTATACTCTTCAGGACCTTCGCCTTTTCGAGCAATAAGTACTGAAGTATTTCCATAAGAATCGATTTTGTAAACCTTTTCTTTTTTTCTATCTATTAAAAACAAGCCATCATCAGATGATTGGACCCTGTAGATTGGCGATATTAACTCTGGATTACTAACCAATAAAAATGTTGGTTCGTCAAAAATAGTTATCCAAGAAATCATATCCTGGATTGATTCAATGGTTACTACTTGGTCGGCTTCTTTTTTGGGCGATTGGCATGCTAACAAAAAACCAAGTAGAAATATCGTTAAAAATTTTTTTACTAAAAGTATTCTTATCATATCTTTATAAAACTAGGATCATAATTAAAATTAAGGTTGAAATTTATCAAAACTTTCAAACTTAATTCGCCTTCAAATTAAACTATGAATGCATCACCTGGGGCAGGATTACATTCTTTTGATAGAGCGTTGTTTTTTTATCTCCTGATTTGGTGATCAAACCAAGCGCTACTCCATTTTTGAGATCTCTACTTGCCGTAGCGGAAGATAGCTCCTTATGGAACTTCATATAATCTTTCCTTGAAAACATGTTGTCTGATTGTTCCAAGAAAATTTCAAGTCTTTCTGTTTCATCGAGCTTCTTTGTATTGGTTTCAAGAAGTTCGTCTAACGATTTCTGAATTAGCGATAGCATGTATTCAATAAACTGTGTTGATTTCCCTTCCTTATCACTCGCAGAAAGAGCCAAATAATACTCCTTTTGATTTTTAGCGATGAGACTTTCAAATGGAAGAAATTCGAATAAAGGGTGATTTTCCATTAGAATAACAGTTTGCCACAACCTCCCCATTCTTCCATTTCCATCCATGAATGGATGAATAAATTCCATCTCGTAATGAAACACACAGCTTTTGATCAACGAAAGCTCAGACTTATCCTTAAGGTAGGTAAAAAGTTCTTTCATGAGGAAAGCAACATTTGATGCTGGTGGTGCAAGATGTTCAACCTTGGAGCCTTTGACAATCCCCACCCCTTTTGTTCTATATGTGCCCGGAACCTCAACCAATTTATTCATCAACATCTTATGTGCCTTCAAGAAATCTTTTTCTGAAGAAGGCTTCCAATGTTTCAAGTGCTTATACGTATCCAATGCATTTAAGACTTCAATGATATCTTTTTCAGGCCCAACCACTCTTTTATTCTCGATAATTGCAGTAATCTGTTCCTCAGATAAGGTATTTCCTTCGACACTTAAAGATGAATGGATGGTCTTGATTTGATTTTGTTTCCTAAGTTTCGGATTTTGTTTGACAATGAATTTGGCATTTACCGCCCCTATTTTTTCTGAAATCGAGGTGAGGAGTTTAAGGATCGAAGGCGTTAGATCGTACGGAGGTTTCATTATTCTGATAGTATCAAATGATACTATCAAAAATAACAATTTTTGAGAAATATTTATACCAAACCCCCAAATCATAAATAATACTCCTACAAAAAATCTGTGAAAATCAGTGAGAATCCATTCTCAATCCGTGTTTTAAAATCTACGTTTAAAAACCGTTAATCATTCCCCCTAAAAATCCTGCTCATTTGCGATAAAAAAACCTTTGAGCGCAACTTTTTGCACCCAAAGGTCTCCCTAGTGTACTCCATTGAAGGCTTTAAGGCCTTTATGACTTAAATCATCTCCACACTTCTCTTCACAAAGGCAGTCAAATCCTTACCAGTCAACAATCCTTGCGCCAAGAGAGCCAAGTCAAAGGCTTGCTTCGCCAATTTCTCTTTTTCTTCTACTGATTCGGATTTAAGGATCTTATCTACCAATGGATGGTTTCCATTGACCGCAACTTTATAATTATCCGGCATTGCTCCGTAGAAACTCATGCCTCCACCCATCTGAGCCATTTCTTTCATGCGGCGCATAAATTCATCCATGGTTACGGTTACTGGCAGTTCTTCTGGACTTAAGCCTTCTACTGCCACACTGTACGTTTGGCTTCCGATTGCTTTTTCAAAGATTTCCTTCACCTGCGTAGATTGCTCCTCTGTCAACAAGTTGGCGTAGCCATCGTCCTTGACGATCAACTTCTCCACCACATCAGAATCCACACGCTTTAAGGTAGTTTTCTCCTCCTTCATTTCCAGATGTTGGATGTAATGGTTGTCAATCGGAGAATCCATCACCAAGACATCGTAATCCTTTTTATTGGCAGACTGAATGAAAGCATCCTGCTTGGCTACATCCGTTGCGTACAAATACACCACCTGATCCTCTTTGTTAGTCTGCAGTGCTTTTACTTTTTCTTTGTACTCGGCAAGCGTGAATAACTCACCATTGGTATTTTTCAATAAGGTGAAGTCTTTTCCTTTTTCAGCAAATTTTTCTTCGCTGATCATACCATACTTCACAAATAGACCGATATCGTTCCACTTTTCTTCGTACACCTTCCGGTCTTTCTTGAACAATTCTGCCAACTTGTCTGCCACCTTCTTGGTGATGTAGTTGTTGATCTTTTTCACATTACCATCCGACTGCAAGAAGCTTCGGGATACGTTCAATGGAATATCCGGAGAATCAATCACTCCATGTAGAAGCATCAAGAATTCAGGCACAATATCTTTCACCTCGTCGGTAATAAACACCTGACGGCTGAAAAGCTTGATTTTGTTCTTTTGGAACTCAAAATCATTTTTCACTTTCGGGAAGTACAATACTCCCGTCAAGTTGAACGGATAATCCACATTCAAATGAATCCAGAACAATGGATCTTCGCTCATTGGATACAACTCTTTGTAGAATGACAAGTAATCCTCATCCTTCAAGTCATTCGGAGACTTGGTCCAAATTGGGGCAGTCGTGTTGATGATGTTATCAACTTCTACAGACTTCCACTTCTTTTCGCCCTTATCATCTACACCGTCTTCTACGCTTTCAGACTTGGTACCGAACTTAATTGGAATAGGTAAGAATTTGGCGTATTTGTCCAAAATTCCCTGCAATTTCCACTTATCCAAAAACTCTTCTGAGTCCTCATTGATGTGTAGAATGATGTCAGTACCGCGTGTTTTTCTGTCTCCTTCGGAAATTTCAAACTCCGTACTTCCATCACAAGTCCAACGGGCAGAGGCAGCGCCTTCTTGGTAAGAAAGGGTATTGATCTCCACCTGCTTGGCCACCATAAAGGCAGAATAGAAACCCAAACCAAACTTACCGATGATTTCATTGGCATCTTTGGCATCCTTGAATTTCTCTACAAACTCAGTAGCACCGGAGAAGGCAATTTGGTTGATGTACTTCTTGATTTCCTCAGCGGTCATTCCAAGGCCGCTGTCAGAGATGGTGATGGTCTTTTTGTCTTTGTCGAAAGCAACTTCCACAGTCAGGTCACCCAACTCACCGCTATACTGCCCCAATTGAGCCAATCGCTTGATTTTTTGGGTGGCATCTACAGCATTGGAAACCAATTCCCGAAGGAAAATCTCATGATCGGAATATAAAAACTTTTTGATGATAGGGAAAATGTTCTCGGTATGTATCGAGATCGTACCTTTTTCCTGCATAGCTCTATAATTTTATGTTGTGAAATACATGATTGATAATTACTCTTTATCAATGCCTGTTCCAAAGGTGTAAAAATGTCATTTTGGCAGAATTTTTAAAGATATTGGTTGATATTCGATATTGGGATATTGGGGGTTGGAGAAATTTATTGGGGTAGAGAGAGGAAATAAAGTTGAAATAAGGTGGAAATAGAGTGGGAACTAGCAGTATCTTATACTCCTTGAAATTAAATTTTTGTATATTGCGTAGTAGTTCCCAAACAATTATAATGAAAATTTTATTAATCAGTGAGTGTACACCGAGAGAGCGGATATTGGTGTATGAAGTTCTCAAAAACTTTAAAGATGTCACATTAATAGTACCCTCATCCAAGTCTGGCAGCCCAAACGGCACGAAAACATCTAAAGGCAAATCTAGCTTTTCGCATCGTTTTTTTAAAAAAATACATAAAACCCGACTCAACAAAGCCATTAAAGGATTTGATCTGAATGAGTTTCCTCATAAACGTATTCCCGTAGCTTTTTCAGATCTGCAAACAAAAGAATGCATCGCTCAACTTTCAGCACTTCAGCCAGACCTGATACTCACGTGCAGAGCACCTCTGTTGACTAATGAACTGCTTTCAATTCCAAAAATTGGATCTATAAACATCCACTATGGTATTCCTCCGGAGTACAGAGGAAATGACACCTTATTCTGGGCTTTTTTAAATAAAGATTTCGACCATGTAGGAGCATCGGTTCATTCCATCAATTCGGGAGTGGACAGAGGTGAAATCTTCGCATTGGGCTACCCAAGTCTAGAACCCAAAGACGGGGAGCTCTCTATAGATATTAAAACCAGTCTGGTGATATCAAAGGCCGTGATAGAAATTTTAAAAAAGATAGAACAAACCAATGCCCTTCCTTTGGGATTGAAGCAAACCAGTTTAGGTAAAAATTACAAAAAAACGGATAGGTCATTATCAGCCGATCTCAAATATGTGTTTAAAAAAAATCTAGGCCTCCTTCGTCCAAAGCCTAGAGAAGAAACCATCGAGTATTATTTGTAGTCCAAAAGTAAGATCCTACATTTTACTTAGGCTCTTGAGCTTTATCCATTTTCTTGCCTTTAGCAAATTGATCAACAAGGCTATTCAGACATGGAACTTGTGTAGACAATTCATTTTCAATATTTTCAAAAACAAAGTACTCAAAACTAATTCTTGGCTTGGTAGGTTTTTGAAATCCTGCCATGCCTGCAGTAGTTCCATTTAGAGCTTTGTCTCTAGTTGGCACTGCAAATCTAATCTCTAAAAATCCCCTATCTTTGCTCCATGTTGCGACAAATCCAAACCCTTATCATTAAAGAATTCACCCTCGAATGGAGGCAGAAATATGCCCTCAATGGTATTTTACTTTATGTGGTATCTGCTGTTTTTATCGTGTATCTGAGCGTAGGAGCAAAACAGGGGAACATAGGTGTTCCAACCTGGAATGCACTTTATTGGATCATTATCTTATTTTCGGCAGTCAATGCGGTGGCGAAGAGTTTCATGCAGGAACATCAAGGCCGACAATTATACTACTACATGATTGCTTCACCTGAAGCTATTATCATTTCAAAAATGCTTTATAACACCCTGCTAACATTGGTTTTGGCCTTGTTAGGATACTTGGTTTTCAGCATCATTTTAGGTAATCCCGTTCAAGATCAAGGCTTATTTATCCTAAATTTGCTATTAGGTTCCATCGGGTTTTCCGCATGCTTGACCATGGTTTCGGGGATTGCTTCCAAAGCCAGTAACAATGCCACTCTGATGGCAATCTTAAGCTTTCCAGTCATTATCCCTATTTTGTTAATGGCCATTCGGGTCTCCAAAAATGCCATTGATGGATTGGATTTTTCTGTCAGTGTAGATAAATTAATAACACTTGCTGCCATCAATGCCATTATTGCTGCGGCTGCTTACATTTTATTCCCTTATTTATGGAGAAGTTAATCAACTAGATTAGCCCCATACTCAGTATCCCCGCAAGCATCAAAAGTTTAGACAGCAAACTCAATTGGGTAAAATGAGCCTTACGATCTGCTTGATAGATTTTGTACATAAACAAAAAGAACAGAAAGCTTAGTCCTCCAAAGTAATAGAAGAGTGATAATTTATTGATTTTAAAAGTTACCACCAAGATGGCAATCACAAACACAAAGGCAATAAAAAATATGATGTACTTGGTGTTACGAAACCCAAAGACTATCGGTAGGGTCTGACACCCGTGTTTTCTATCCCCATGTCTGTCTTCTATATCTTTGAGAATCTCTCGAATCAAATTCAAGAAAAAAGCAAAAATGGCGTAGGTGAGTACCAACAACTCTGAGTTTTGATAGTAATAGCCAATGATCCAAATAGACGTCCCCGTCAATAAGGCTACAGTCAAATTCCCCACAAAAGGCAGGCGCTTCAGTGCGTTACTATACCACCAAAGTAAGAAAGCTGCTATAAAATTAATCACTGCTACCCGAGGACTAACTAAGTAGCCTATACCTATACCTGAAAAATTGAGTAAGGTATGCAAAAAAATCACTACCCTGCGCTTCATTCCTTTGCCAATAATCACCTCATTAGGCTTATTGACATAATCAATCTTCACATCGTAATAATCATTAATCATATACCCAGCAGCTGCAATAATCACCGTAGACAAAATGATTAAATACAAGTTGATATCCTGCAACACAGGTACTCCTTGACGGGTAGTTTCCACCAAAAAATGCGCAGTCATCAACTGTGCGAATACCACAATCAGCAAATTGGAAGGTCTGCTGATTTTCAGCAGGCCTTTGATAGTAAATGTAGGTGTGGCTGTCATGGAATTCATCTTACAAAATTAAGCAAAAAACCTTGCCTTATCAGCGAATTTAACGGGCTGATAGATTTAATGTTGGCACCTTACCAATACTTACCCAAAATATACCTTAGATAACCTTGAGCTTTTTATCTTTGAAATTCCTTCAAGCATTGAAAATGATGAATCCCACTCCTCTAGCCGAACGCATGCGCCCTACCCGCTTGCAAGAATTGATTGGACAAGAACACCTGAGCAAACCTAATACGTTTTTGTACAGAGCCATTCACTCAGGAAATGTACCTTCCTTGATTTTATGGGGACCTCCAGGGGTGGGAAAAACAACCATAGCCAATATTATAGCCAACGAGATCAAAGTACCTTTTTACACACTCTCGGCCATTAGCAGTGGAGTCAAGGACATCCGGGAAGTCATCGAAAAAGCTAAATTCCAGCAAGGTGTAGTCTTATTTATCGATGAAATCCACCGATTCAATAAATCCCAACAAGATGCTTTACTCGCTGCAGTAGAAAAAGGAACCATCCGTCTCATCGGAGCTACCACAGAAAACCCTTCTTTCGAAATCAATGCAGCCCTACTCTCACGCTGTCAGGTATTTACCTTGAATGCATTGGGAAAAGAAGAACTCCTAGCCATGCTTAAGCAGGCCATGGAAAAGGACCTTGACTTGAGAAAAAGAATCATACAATTGCAGGAAACGGAGGCTTTACTCAGACTTTCCGGAGGAGATGGAAGGAAATTGTTAAACTTGTTTGAAATCGTCGTCAATGCCATCGAAGAAGAACCTTGTGTAATCACCGATGCTCAGGTAAGCACTATTGCTCAACAAAAAGTGGCCTTGTATGACAAAAGTGGAGAACAACATTACGATATCATTTCTGCATTTATCAAATCTATTCGGGGTTCAGATCCAAATGCAGCTGTATATTGGCTGGCTCGTATGATTGAAGGAGGTGAAGACGTGAAATTTATAGCCCGTAGATTGGTTATTCTTGCTTCCGAGGATATTGGAAATGCTAACCCCAATGCCTTGCTATTAGCAACTAACTGTTTTGAGGCAGTAAAAATCATAGGTTACCCCGAAGCTCGAATCATCTTATCCCAATGTGTCACCTACTTAGCTAGCTGCCCCAAAAGTAATGCTGCCTACATGGCAATAAACGAAGCACAACAAGCGGTAAGGCAAACGGGCGATTTACCAGTTCCATTCCACCTTCGCAATGCCCCAACCAAATTGATGAAGGACTTAAACTATGGCAAAAACTATCAATATGCCCATGACTATGAAGGGAACTTCATCAACCAAGAATATCTTCCCGACGAACTCAAAAACACCTCCTTCTACCGCCCGGGTAGCAATGCCCGCGAACAGGAACTCAAACGCTATCTTAAGGAAAAGTGGAAAGGGAAGTATGGGTATTAAAAGTGAGCATTGCGCAGTGCGTAGTGAACAGTGGAGAGTGAAAGATTAGGAATGAAGAATGAAGAATGAAGAATGAGGAATGGGATGTAACCTTCGTCTGTGGGTTTTAACTCACTATCTTAATTGAATTTTTGAGACGAAACTCATGCGAAGTTCTAAAGAATCCACCAAATCAAGTGCCGTGGATTTTAATCCTTAGCATTGGAGGAAGAATGCGTAGTGAACAGTGAAGAGTGATAAATTAGGAATTTGGAATGAATAATTGGGGGTGAAGGAGACCATAACATCCTAAAACCACTACTTGGTATTCAGAGTGTCGGTACAGGCTATTGTACTTGGTATAATTCAGATCTTAGTAAACTTCCGATCAAAATTATCCATAAGTTTGATGTATTGTTGAATGATTTTTTCGGCTAATTCCGCATCGTGATCTTCGGGATAAACAGGGTTGAACTTGATGCGGTCGATTACCATGTCTAGCCAGCCCTTTCCATCATCAATCAAGTCTGCATGAAAAGCCTCTACTGTCAAATCTCTGGATCCTGAAAAAGGACCTTTCCCCTGTTTGCGAAAAAACTCCTCCATGGTAAGCAAGGCTTGTTCATGCGTGATTTCGAACAATCGAATAACCTGTTTGCGATACTTTTTCACATCGCTATTTTTGAAATCAGATGTACGAGTGTAATCATTCAATTCTGCCAGTGCTTCTTGAAATTTTGCATGGGGAGCATATGTAGTCGAGCTGTTCAATTTCATGATAATCTTGATTTTGGGTTCACGGAATATTTAACGAACATTATAGGACTGCATAAAAGGCTGTCCATTGGCGGTAAATCCTTCCAATCGCAACCGCCCACTGAACTTCTCCAAGAATTCACCTGTTTGTTCAGGATTTTTGGCAGCCTCCCCATTGATTTGAGTAATGATAAAGCCATTATTTAAGCCTAAATCCCTAAGGTAACCACGGGTCATTCCTGTTATTTTTATTCCATGAGAAATATTGAAACGGTCCTTTTCCAAGGTATTGATTGTTTCTAATCGAGCACCTAATATATTGGAAGTAAAGAACTCTCGACGTAAAACACCAGTACCCCCTTCCAGATTTTGAAGAGTTAATTGAGCGGCACGAGAGTCCTTACCTCTTCTGTAATGAACAGTGATTTTATCTCCTGGATAGTAGTATGAAAGCACTTCTTCAAAACTCCCTTTACCAGTTACCTCAAAATTCTCAATTCTAGTAATTACATCATTTCGCTGCAAACCAGCTTTTTCTCCGGCACCATTACGAATAACATGGGTGACGATTACTCCATCTAATGAATTGAGAGCCATCTCTTCTGCCAATTCAGGAGTCACCTCCACCACATCTACCCCAGGAATTGCCTTTTGAACTTCTCCAAATTTGATCAAATCATTGGCAATTTTTACCGCAATATCTACCGGTACAGCAAAACCATACCCAGTATAGGATCCTGTTCGTGAAAGAATAGCAGTATTGATTCCCACCAATTCCCCTTTTACATTTACCAAAGCCCCACCGGAATTTCCAGGATTAATCGGAGCATCGGTTTGAATAAAAGACTCCAAGGGAAATTCTCCGCCAAGGATATTTATCTGACGTTCTTTTGCGGAAACAATCCCTGCCGTAACAGTGGATGTCAAATTAAAGGGATTTCCTACAGCAATGACCCATTCTCCAATCCTCAACTCCCTGCTGCTACCTTGTTTGATCGCAGGAAGGTTAGAAGCCTCTACCTTTAACACGGCAATATCTGTATTTTTATCTGTCCCGATCAATCGTGCCGGATAAGTTCTTTTTTGATGTACCACTTCTATAGTCTCGGCTCGCTCAATCACGTGGTTATTGGTAATAATGTAACCATCAGAACTAATAATCACTCCTGAACCTGTACTTACTCGTTGGGTAGGACCAGTACCAAAGAAATAGTCAAAAATACTATATCTGCGTTGATCTGTTCCGGAAAAATTTTTGATAAAAACCACGGAAGGAGTGCTTTTTTCTGAGGCCTCCACAAATGAGGTAGGTGCATTCATCGATACTTCTGCACTGCTCTCGGTGGCATAATTGACACGGAAAGGTGTTTCTATTGGATTAAATTCGGCTAAAGAGTATTCCTGAGTGGAAACAAAAAGCTGCTGGTAGGTCCAAGCACCCGCTAAACCTGCGAGAAACGCCAATACTATAAATTTTAAATTCTTTCCCATATACTTTTTAACGAAAATGAATTAGAAACAGTTAATCAAATGTCAATTTACATCATCCTTTTCCCAATTGCATGCCAAATCGGCCAAAACATAAAAACAAACCGAAGAATAGCAGGAAAAGTAAGATAACCTTGTAATTTTGTCAGATTATTTAAATAACCCAAATTATTTCTTCAGGGATTCGTTGATGTCAGAAAAAAAACACGTCGCCATCTTAGGGTCGACAGGAAGCATAGGAACACAGACCTTGGATGTCATTCAGGCACATCTTGATAAGTTTGTGGTAGAAGTCTTAACTGCCCAAAACAATGCAGATTTATTGATTTCTCAGGCCAAGCAATTTCAGCCAAATGCAGTAGTAATTGTAAATGAAGAACTTTACATGTATGTAAAGGAGGCTTTAGACCCATTGGACATTAAAGTCTATGCAGGTGAAAAGGCGCTAGCGCAAGTGGTGGAAATGGATTGCATCGACGTTGTTTTAACTGCCTTAGTGGGTTATTCTGGCCTTTTGCCAACCATCCATGCAATCAATGCAGGTAAACACATTGCCTTGGCTAACAAAGAGACTTTGGTAGTAGCCGGAGAATTGATAACCGAATTGGCAAAAAACAAAGGAGTCAATATTTATCCCGTTGATTCCGAGCACTCAGCAATCTTTCAATGCTTGGTTGGTGAATTCCATAATCCAATTGAAAAATTGATCCTGACTGCCTCTGGTGGTCCTTTCAGAGGAAAAGATAGAGCATTTTTGGCAAATGTAACCAAGGAACAAGCCTTGAAGCATCCTAATTGGGATATGGGGGCAAAAATCACCATTGACTCTGCTTCTTTGATGAATAAAGGCTTGGAGGTAATTGAAGCAAAATGGCTTTTTGGCGTCAAAAGAGAGCAAATAGAAGTCATTGTGCATCCTCAGAGCATCATACATTCCTTGGTACAATTTGAAGATGGAAGTATCAAAGCCCAACTTGGATTGCCAGATATGCGTATCCCTATTCAATTTGCATTGAGTTATCCTGATAGATTTCCATCAAATTTCCCTAGATTTGACTTTATTAATTACCCCAATCTTACATTCGAGCAACCTGACACAAAAACATTCCGCAACCTCCAATTGGCCTACGATGCCTTGGAAAAAGGCGGCAATACCGCTTGTATACTCAATGCTGCCAACGAAATTGTTGTGGCAGCATTCTTGCGGGATAAAGTTGGCTTCTTGGAGATGTCAGACATCATCGAAGAAACCTTAGTAAAAATGAATTATATTCAACACCCAAGCTTGGAAGATTACGTAGAAACAGATAAGCTTTCGCGGTTGATGGCAACAGAACTAATAACAAGTAAAATATAATGGATACTTTGATTATGATAGCCCAGCTTTTGCTCGGGTTGTCAATCTTGGTGGGCTTGCATGAACTTGGCCACCTTCTTACCGCCAAAATGTTTGGCATGCGTGTAGAAAAATTCTCTATCGGTTTTCCCCCCAAGATTATTGGATTTCAATGGGGAGAAACTGAATACTCCATTGGAGCAATTCCTTTGGGAGGATTTGTAAAAATCTCCGGAATGGTAGATGAGTCTTTGGATACGGAACAAATGTCTTCCGAGCCTCAACCTTGGGAATTTAGAGCTAAACCAGCCTGGCAACGCTTGATTGTCATGCTTGGAGGTATCATTGTCAATGTAGTGACAGGTATTATCATATTTGTAGTTTTGGTGTATCAAAACGGAGAAACATTCTTTTCACGAGATCAAGTATTGGAGCATGGTATCGTAGCCTATGAAATCGGTCAACAAATCGGTTTTCAGGATGGAGATAGAGTATTGGATATTAATGGTGAATCATATACCAGTTTTGCGGAGCTTAGCAGTGGAGAAGCTTTACTGAGCAGCGGATACTATACTGTAAATCGAAATGGAGAAATCATCCAAATCCAAATACCAAGAGGCTTTATCAATTCCTTCAGTAATGAACAGGCCATAGCCAGTTTTATCAATATCCGATTCCCCTTTGAAATACGGGATGTTGCTGCTGGATCTGTAGCCGAGCAGATCGGGCTACAAGCAGATGATAAAATTGTTGCTGTAAATGGTCAACCGATTGTTTATTTTGATGAATTACAAAAGGCATTAGCAGAAGTTAAAGAGCAGAAAGTAGATTTAACTATTGAGCGTAATGGAGCAACTATAGAAAAAACTGCAACTGTAAGTGCCGAGGGGACTATAGGGATTGCTGTAAATTCGTTGCTGGAACCCGTCGTTAGAAAATATGGTATTGCTGAATCCATAACCAAAGGAACCGAACGGGCCTTCGGTGTAGTCATCATCAATGCAAAAGCACTTGGTAGAATGTTCACGGGAGAAGTTTCAGCAAAAAATGTTAGCGGCCCTATTGGCATGGCTAAAATTTATGGAAACAAATGGGATTGGGTTAAGTTTTGGAGTATAACAGGTTTGATTTCCATGATTTTAGCATTTATGAACTTACTTCCGATTCCAGCCTTGGATGGAGGGCACGTCATGTTTCTCTTGTATGAAATGATCTCAGGTCAAGCCCCTTCAGATAAGTTCTTGGAAAATGCCCAAAAGGTTGGCATGGTTGTCTTATTGGCGTTAATGGTATTTGCTATCGGCAACGACATTTTAAAACTATTTACCTCGTAATTTAATGGTTTGATTTACACAAATTTATGCAATCGGGAATAAATATTATTCCCGATTATTTTTTTTAAATTATTTTTTTCGGTAAAATTCATAGCATTATTAGTAAGCTTATGAAGTTTTTAACCTCACTTTCCTTTTGCTTTTTGCTGTTGTTAGTCAGCTTTTCGCAAAAATCATGGTCACAACAGTTACCTAACCAAGATTATATCATCTTAAAGTCCGGAGAAATTGAAACTGGTAAGATTGTAAGATCTTTTGACCAAAGTAACTATTCCGTAGTGAAATTTATATCTCAATCTGGAGCAAAAAAAGACTTATTACCTAATGATATTCAGGGATTTGGCTTGGATAATGGAAGAATCTTCAAAAGCATGAAGTTACCCGGTAAACCAAACAAAGTTTTTGTTCAACAGATACTCACAGGCACTTTCAATTTACTTAGCCATCAGGACGACATTTACATTGAAAGTGAGTCAGAGCTTATTCTTATGTATAAATCGCTGGAAGAAAACAACTTCGCTGGGAGAATTGTAACCAATATCAAAAAACCATTCGTAGATGATTTATTGATCTTATTTGCCGGAAACTGTGGAACTTCGTTGAGAAAAAACATAGAAAAAACCTATTACTCTGATTATGGTTTTTTAGACCTGCTGGTCAGATACCACGAATGTGAAAATCTCCCGTACCAAGTTCACATCGAAAATATTCCAAAGTTTAGGTTATCTCCTACCATAAATGTGGGCGGCAATTATGCTGCAACCCTCATAAGTGACCGAACCAATGATCGCTTGGATGTTTTTGAGCAACAGTTCTTCCCTTCTTTCCAAATAGGTTTGCGACTCCATCAAATAAGAAATGTGCCAAAATTTGGGCTTGATTTGGGCGTAGGGATGAGTTCCTATTCAAACACGGTCATTTCCCAGTTTGAAAACCAAAATACGGTTTTTACAGGTAGAGAGAACTTTCATATAAGTTCTACTTTCATCCCCTTTTCAATCAACTATTCATTTTATAGAAATAGATTTTTCGATGCATTTGCAGGTGTAGGGGTGATTTATCGGATGAATACCATTGAAAGTGATTTTTCAATTTTAGATAGAAAAAACAAGGTAATAAATACAACTACTTTGGAGGAAATCCGACTCACTACTTATAAAGAACACATTACAAGCCCCACTTTTAAAATCGGTACGCATATTAATTATTCCAAAAAACTTGGGATAATTATAGAATTGCAAAGCAGCTTGCTGTCAAGTAGTTACTCTGTTTGGTTAGAGAATAATCGTGCGCAGTACAGCGAAGTCATTAACTCTCTTTTAATCGGCATTAGATATTAATTCATAGAACATCATGAAAAGCATTCAATTTTATATCGCTGCAATCACATTTTTATCAATTCTATCTTGTCACTCAGATCGCATTGAACCAATAACCCATCCAAGATTTACAATTGCATTTATCCAAGATATTAGTGAGAACGGGGTTCAATTATCCGCCGATATTCATGAATTTGGGAGTGAAGAGATATTGGAATATGGGTTTATGTATACATCCACTGCTGTTCCTCGAAGCAATAACTCCATTCGAGTCTTTGAAACAGGTAGACCAAGTAAGTCCTTTCAAATGCTTGCTACACATTCCATGAAGAAAGGAATAACGTACAATGTTGTCGCTTACATCAAAACTTCCTCCGGATATGTTTATTCTGAAAATGTACGATTTGAAAGTAAGGGCTCCCAAGGATTTGTTTTACAGGACATGATTATCCCACAACCACTTTACTTTGGAGACACCATTACCGTATTTGCAGCAAACATCAGTCAGGTCTTGAGTTATTATGATATCAAAATTGAAGAGGCTTATCCAGCAAAAACCATAGAAATCGGTGAAAACAGCTTCAAATTCATCTTCCCTGAAGTATTTGAATTCAATACCCGAAACTCCGAAGAAGGGATATTTCGCTTTGATTTAAAAATTTCAGATAACACTTTGACGGTCCTGAAAGAGGTAGCATTTCGAGAACCCGTCTTCAAAGAAAATGCCTTATTTCCCGTAAACTATAATCAAAACGTAGTATTAGAAGGAGAATTTTTAGAGTCCTCAGAAATACGAGTAGAATATCAACAGCAGCCTTTGGAAGTTGTTCAAAAATCACGCAATCAACTTACTTTCAGGCTAAATGCCCGTTTTGATGAGGCTACTCCCACTATTCATGTCTGGATAAGGGGTCGGTCCTACATTGTGAAAAATAGTTTTAAGATAAACCCCACTGAATTTGCTACTGCGGAGCCCTTGGTTATTTCCAACTGGCTTGAACGTATTACAGTTCCGGTTGTAAATAAAAACCCTTTTGAAAACACCTTTTTCGTAGAAAATGAAAGCTTGAAATTGGAGGAATTACAATTCCCGATAAGTGCTGATGATGTAAATTTTAGAATTTTACAAGTAAATGATTTGAGTAAAGCCCAGCACAAGGTGTATTTTAAAAACTCTAATAATCAATCAGAAAATTCACTCAACTTACAAATTACAGGCCCCTATTTACCGATACTTCATTTGACTCCAGAAGAAATAAACATCCTAGGTGTAGGGGGTATAGGTATTAGTGATGATTCAAGAAAAGTCGGATATTTCTTTAGAAGAAGAAGCATCTACCAATACGATCCTAAAACAAATCAATTGACATTTAAAATCAGTAATAGTGAATCAACTAAGAACACTATAGCTAATCTTTTTGCTATGAGTTCACCAAATGGGAAAATTTATACAGGAGCATCTGACCCTTGGAATTCCTCAGTACCTTCAGATTTTTATGAATTTGATCCGGCGATCAACAGCCTGAAAAAACTGCCAAACTTACCATCAGATTTATTATTCATTAAAGCGGCACTTGCGCTTAATGATTACTTTTACTTGGAAACAGAAGATACTTTTTGGAATGAAAAGATAGGTGGTGCTACTTCTATCGTGGAACGCTGGAAATTTGATTACGTGCAACAAACCTGGCAGCTGTTATCGAAAGTGACAGAAGCCCGTGAAGCAGGAGTAAGATTTCTCCAAAGTTTTAGATACAATGGTCATACATATATGATTGGAAGCCTTGGAGGTGATAGAAGGCTACTTATCTTCGATGAGGCTCAAGAGCAACTAAGAGATCTAACAGCTATCAACTTACCTAGTCTGCAAAAGAGTGAGCCCATAGTGAGAGGGAATAAGGTATATTTATCTGCAGGAAATGGATATTATGAATTAAACATGATGACCTACGAGGTAAACCCTCAGCTTAAAGCGGCTCGTAGCTATTTCAACCGATTTAATCAATCTATGGCTGTACATATAAATGATGAACTTTTTATGTACAGCGGTGATGATCAATTAGTCTATCTGAATATGAAATTATTTGATCAATAAGTGGAGGTAACCCACCAAGGGAAAAGACACCTGTCAATTTGTACCGAAATAAACATTGGCATATTCCTTGAATTTATTGAAAGAACCTTCTTAACTTGAAGGTTCTTTCTATTTATACGATTAACGTGGCAGTAAACCTGCCATCTTGTCCTTTATGAACAAACACAACGAAAATCCATATCAATCATTATTCTTGGGAGATTTTGCGGGAGAAGGAGATTTGATCCATTTAATTACAGAAGAAGAGGGAGAAACTTCCAATCAGATTGATTCCTACCCAGATGCAATACCCATTTTATCGGTTAGAAATACGGTTCTTTTTCCAGGAGTTGTCATACCAATTACGGTAGGGCGACAGCGAAGCATCAAATTGGTAAAAAAAGCCCAAAAGGGAGATAAACTTATTGGTGTCTGCGCACAGGTAAATCCAAATAACGATGACCCTTCTTGGGATGATATCTACCATGTGGGTACTATTGCAAAAATCATCAAAATGATTGTCCTACCAGATGGTAACACAACGATCATTATCCAAGGCAAAAAACGGTTTAAAATAAGCGAGCCAATTTCAGAGGATCCTTATTTTACTGCAAAAGTTGAGTTTTTGGAAGAAAATTTCCCCAAAAACAGCAAGAGGATTCAAGCCTTGGAAGAGTCTATCAAAGAAGCTGCCGCTAAAATCCTTCACTTAAATCCTGAGATTCCAAGAGAGGCCCAAGTAGCCTTGGATAATATAGACAATACTGCTTTCCTGACGCATTTTCTTTCATCCAATATCAATGCTCCCGTTGAGGCAAAACAGAAACTGTTGGAAATTAATGATGGCTTAGAGAGAGCTACGCTACTGCTAGAGTTGATGATGAAAGACATACAGATGTTGGAGCTTAAAAGTGAAATTCACCGAAAAGTTCACACCGACATCGATCAACAGCAGCGTGATTATTTTTTGCGTCAGCAAATGAAGGTACTTCAAACTGAGTTAGGTGAAGAAGGTCCCGAAAAAGAAGTGGAGGAACTACGTGCCAAAGCTGCCAAAAAGAAATGGCCAAAGGCAGTTGCTGAGCACTTCGAAAAAGAGGTCAATAAAATTCTACGCATCAACCCTTCGGCTGCAGAATACCCGATCGCGCTCAACTATGCAGAAACCATGGTTGAGTTACCTTGGAATGAATTTACAGAGGACAACTTTGACCTGAAAAATGCCAAAGCCATTCTCGATAAAGATCACTCTGGATTGGAAAAAGTAAAGGAGCGCATCATTGAATACCTAGCTGTATTGAAGCTAAAAAATGATTTAAAAGGTCCTATTCTTTGCTTATATGGACCTCCAGGAGTTGGTAAAACTTCCCTGGGCAAATCCATTGCAGCTGCTTTGGGAAGGAAATACATCCGCATGTCTTTGGGTGGTGTGCATGATGAAGCTGAAATCCGTGGTCATAGAAAAACCTATGTAGGAGCTATGCCAGGTAAGATCATCCAAAACATGAAAAAGGTCAAAACTTCTAACCCAGTATATGTATTGGATGAAATTGATAAGTTAAAAGCCGATTTTAGAGGAGACCCTTCTTCCGCTTTTTTGGAGGTTTTGGATCCTGAGCAAAACAGCACCTTCGTGGACAACTACTTGGAGGTGGAATATGACCTATCCAAAGTCTTATTTATTGCTACAGCCAACTCCTTGGATACTATTCAACCAGCTTTGCGCGATCGAATGGAAATCATCGAAGTGACTGGCTATACCATGGAAGAAAAAGTAGAGATCGCCAAAAATCACTTGATTCCTAAGCAGCGTAAGGAACATGGACTGAAGAGCAGAGATATTACATTTGATAAGACTGCTATCGTAAAAGTCATTGAAGACTATACCAGAGAATCCGGCGTAAGGAGTTTGGAGAGAGCTATTGGAAAAATCATCCGTAACGTCGCCAAATCCATAGCCATGGAGGAGGAATACAATAAAAAAATCACTCCTGCCGCAGTACGAAAAATTCTCGGAGGTGAGATTTTTGATAAGGAATCTTATCAGGATAACTCTGTAGCGGGAGTCGTTACAGGACTTGCTTGGACTTCTTTTGGAGGGGAAATTTTACATATTGAAACTTCCCTGAGCAGAGGAAAAGGTAAACTCACTTTATCTGGTCAACTAGGAGATGTCATGAAAGAATCTGCTATGACTGCCCTCTCCTACTTGAAATCCAAAGCAGATAAGCTAGGAATAGATTACCGGGTTTTTGACAACTATGACCTGCATATACACGTTCCAGCAGGAGCAGTTCCGAAAGATGGCCCTTCTGCAGGAATTACCATGCTTACTGCAATGGCATCTATTTTCACGCAACGGAAGGTAAAAGCTAAAATTGCCATGACAGGTGAGATTACCTTAAGAGGTAAAGTAATGCCAGTGGGTGGAATTAAGGAAAAGATATTAGCTGCACGTAGAGCCGGCTTAAAGGAGATCATTCTCTGTCAAAAGAATGAACGGGATATTGAGGAGATCGATGAAGGATACTTGAAGGGAATACAATTCCACTTCGTCGATAAGGTTGAGGAAGTATTAAACATTGCTCTGCTCAAAACTAAAGTGGAAGACCCTATGCATTTTGTCTTCCCTGCGGAGTCAACTAAACAGGAGCACTAAGCCCACAAACGTATGAGACAAGATTTTCAAGACTTAACTCCCAAGCAGATTGTTGCGGAGTTGGACAAATACATTATTGGGCAGCACGATGCCAAAAGAAATGTAGCGATTGCTCTGCGGAACAGAATCCGTAGAATGCATGTCAAAGGAGATATCCAAAAGGATATTGTGCCTAATAATATTCTAATGATCGGTTCCACAGGTGTTGGTAAAACTGAAATCGCCAGGAGACTTGCCAAAATCGCCAATGCCCCATTTACTAAAGTTGAAGCTTCTAAATTTACGGAAGTTGGGTATGTTGGACGTGATGTAGAAAGCATGGTGAGAGACCTTGTGGAGCAATCCGTTCACCTTGTACGTGAGAAAAAGAATGAAGAAGTAAAGGAAAAAGCAGCGCTTGCTGTAGAAGAGCAATTGTTGGATATTCTCATTCCCCCAGTGAAAAGTCCCGGATTTGTCAGAACAGGTTATGCTCAGGAAAACGATTTTGACCCTGCACAAGCCGGAGATGATGAATTGAACGAACGTACCAGAGAGCGCTTCCGGGAAAAGTTAAAAAATGGCGAGTTGGAAGATCGCAAAATTGAAATCCAAGTGAAGCAATCTCCTCCGGTAGGCATTGGCATGATCGGTAATGGTATGATGGATGATGCTAGCATGCAGGGGTTACAGGACATGATTTCTGGCATGATGCCAAAGAAAACCAAGAAACGTAAGGTCAGCATTGCAGAAGCCAGAAAGATTTTGTTGGAAGATGAAACTTCCAAACTGATAGATTTTGATGAGCTAAAAGAAGAAGCCTTACGATTGGCCGAGAATAACGGGATTATCTTTATAGATGAAATCGATAAGATCGCATCCAAAAGTAGCAAAAGTGGAGGTGGTCCAGATGTAAGCCGTGAAGGTGTACAAAGGGATCTATTACCCATTGTGGAAGGCTCAGCGGTAAACACGAAGTATGGTGTCATCAACACAGACCATGTGTTATTCATAGCTGCTGGAGCATTTCACGTAGCGAAGCCTTCAGATTTGATCCCAGAATTACAAGGTAGATTCCCGATTCGCGTGGAACTACAGAGCTTGACAGAAAAGGATTTCTACAAAATCTTAAAAGAACCAAAAAATGCCCTTACTAAGCAGTACCAGGCATTATTTGAATCAGAAGAAGTGTATTTGGATTTCAATGACGAGTCCATAGAGGAAATCGCCCACTTGGCTTTCAAGATCAATGAGGAAGTGGAAAACATCGGAGCAAGAAGATTGCATACAGTCATGAGTCACTTGCTCAACGACTTCTTATTTGATGTACCGGATAGCATTGAGCCAAATTCTAAGATTATGATTACGCGGGATATGGTTCAGGAGCGTTTGAGTTCCTTAGTGAAAAACCGCGATTTATCGCAATACATTTTATAATTCAGCTATGGATTCTCTTTTCATTATTACCGGCAGTAGCAAGGGTATAGGCCTTGCGTTGGTCGAGCAATTGTTAGAGCATCCATCCAATCACATCATTGGTATCGCTCGCTCAGCGAGCACGCTAGTACACGAGCGATACCAATATTTTCAATCAGATTTATCTGACATCCAAACCCTTATACAGCAAGTTGATAACTTTTTCATTACTAAACCCTTTGAAAGGATTGTGCTAATCAACAATGCAGGATGGATCGGTGAAATCGAGCATATAGGAGACATCCAACCAGAAAATATCGTAAGCCTTTACAACTTAAACGTCATTGCTCCGGCAATCCTGAGTAATGCTTTTGCAAAAGCTTATCGAGAATTGGATGTTATTAAACTTGTCATCAATATTAGTTCGGGAGCTGCCAAAAAAGGATTGGATGGCTGGTCGGGATATTCTTCCTCCAAGGCAGCCATAAACCTATTCACAGAAGCCGCTCAAAATGAAGCGAACTTAAACAAAAATGGTATTCGATATTTTGCTGTAGCCCCTGGGGTAGTAGATACCGCCATGCAAACTGATATACGCTCTGCCAAATCAGATTCCTTTTCCTCCTTAGCTAAATTCCAAGGGCTTTATGAAAACAAACAGCTTAGCAGTCCCTCCCACGCTGCGCAGAAAATCATTTACCTGATTGACCGCTTCGAGGAGTTTGAAGGAGTATTGCAGGATGTGAGGGAGTTTTGATTTAAGAGTTTTAGATTTCAGTTGCTACGTTTTTCCCGAAAAATAAAGTCTTTCCTTTTTTCGAAATCAATATAGCTAATAGTTGTTAGCTTATCACCTTGCAAGCTTAGTCCACACCAATGGTTGTGTGAAAGCTTGAATACTTGCCGAATTTCAGATTCATGTAGAGGTTGACAATACTGACCCCGAGCATTGCTTTGAAAAATAGAGATCTCGTGAAGTTTTTCCTGTATACCAGTTCCAAGCCTTTTAAGATAGGCCTCTTTCAACACCCAAAGTTTGAAAAAAGCATCTTCGCGGACGGGGCTTATTTCAATACAGGCCAATTCATCGGTATGAAAGATATCTTCCAAGAAATACCGTTCCAATGGGATTTGTTTTTGTTGCTCAACATCAACTCCACAAGCCATCGGTCCACAGATAAACATAAAGTAGCTTCTGTTATGTGCGATATTGAAAAAAAAGGATGGATCATTTTTCAAGAATGGCTTACCAAATTCATTTGTATAAAAAGAGATATTACTGAAATTTTCATTCAGGTAGGCTCCGATGAGTAGCCTGGGAAACAGTGTACTAATAATCCTAATTTTTTGATCTTCCTGGTGTCTATACTTTCGTATAGCTAACCAATCCTCCTCTTTTAAAAGATCATAATATGCTTCAAATGAAGCAAAATCCCTCGTGATATCTACTTTCCACAGCTGATAACCATGAGTTAAGTTACGTTTAGGATTATCCCCCCATTGTACTTGCAATATACTTTGATTGAATTCCATATTTGAATCGAAGGGAATCAGCTCTTGAATTCGCTTCCTATTTATCACGCAAATTCTTGGAAATAATTATCTAAACTTCAGTTCTCTTCTAGAATTTGTTGCAGTTTTGCTGCAAAATCCACCACTAACTCTGGGTCATCGATCATGGAATTGTGATCGCCTTCCACATCAATCGGAATCACTTCTTTAGCAAATCGCTGCCATCCGTAATACATTTTATCAGACACCAAAAATGTTTTGATTTTTGCTTTCATCAAATATATTCGGTCCTCAAAAAAGGAAAGTAAATAGGAATCACTTGCCTTATGATTAATGGACCGGATCTTTTCAATGGTTGTAAATAAATCTGCGCCATCTTCGGCTTTTTCCAAACCAAGCCATTTTTTGAGGAAAGTACCCTTTCTTGTAAATGAGTTTACTTTCATTCGTTTGAAACTTTCAGGATTTTTCACTGCTAATTGTAAGTCTACCACCCTTTTTTCAAACTCATTCTCCACTTTCATTTTTATTTTACCCCAAGTATCCAAAGCAGTTTCAGATTGATAGGCAGGCACATCAAATAGGATGAATTTACCCATTTCTTTGCCTTGGGTTTTGAGTTGCTTAGCCATTTCAAATGTCACGTAGGCTCCAAAAGACTGCCCTCCAATATGGAAGATACCCTTAGGACAGACTTTTTTTATTTCTTCCAAATAGTAAGAAGCCATTTCTTCTATTGTGTGCAAAGGCTCATCAATTCCATTCAAGCCTTTGGACTGAATACCATAGACAGGCTGATCTTCATCCATCTGAGCAGCAAGTCCATAAAAAGGCGTAACATTAGCACCTGCTCCATGAATCAAAAAGAGTGGCGGCTTGGAACCTGTTGGCTTAATGGGTACAATTACATCCCATGACACATTAGATTCCTCCTGTTCAATAATCTTGGTACAAAACTCTCTAAAAATAGGGCTTTGGAAAATAGTATTCACTGGGAAAGTTTTTCCAAAAGTCCGCTCAATCTCCACCATAATTTCAACAGCAAGCAGTGAATGCCCACCTAAATTAAAGAAATCATCATCCATCCCCAGTTGGTCTACTTTTAAAATTTTTTGCCAGATAGCTGCAATACTTTTCTCAGCATCAGTTTCGGGAAAAGACGAAACTGCCCTGTTTAATTTTACTATTTTTAGCTGAGCCAGCTTAGTTTTATCTACTTTTCTATTAGTTGTCAGGGGAAGTTCCTCTAATACATTCCATGCTATTGGCACCATGTAATCAGGGATTTTTTGGTGTAGCGCTGATCTGATTTCTTGAATCAAGATTTGTTCGTCCATCATCATACTACCGGTAGATCTTGTAATAAATGCCGCCAAAAACTTCTCTTGACTTTCTTCAAGGGCTAACACGGCTGCATTACTGACATATTGAAGGTTAGTTAAAACAGACTCGATTTCTCCCAGTTCGATTCGAAAACCTCGAATTTTAACTTGGTCATCCATTCTACCAAAACACTCTAATTCACCATTCAGGTTTATGCGGCCAATATCTCCTGTTTTATAAATCATTCCCAAGGATGGATTGGCAGGATGGAGCAAGAATTTCTCTTTTGTAAGCGCTTCTCTATTGAGATACCCCTTACCAACTCCAAGTCCTCCTATACAGATTTCCCCGGTAGAACCTAAGGGAACCATATTCCCTCTTGAAGAAAGTATGTAAATTTGGGTATTTCCTATTGGTTGTCCTACTGTAATTGATTTTGCGTTTTTGACTTCTTTGATAGTAGACCAAATGGTTGTTTCAGTCGGTCCGTACATGTTCCAAAGCGAACTTGAATTTTTAAATAGAAAACTAGCCAAATCGGAAAATAATGGTTCACCTCCACACAAAATTTTCAAACCCTGTGTTGGCTCCCAACCCAAAGTTTTCAACAATTTAAAGGTACTTGGAGTCCCCTGCACTATATCTACTTCCCACTTTTGAATAAGCTGACTGATAGCTTTCCCATCTTTATGCTCTTCACTTGTCGCAAGTACTACCGTAGCCCCTGCAATCAAAGGCAATAAGAGTTCAAGACCAGAAATATCAAATGAGATTGAAGTTATCGCTAAAAGCCGCTGTCCCTTAAAAATTCCAGGACACTGCTGCATACTCTCTAAAAAGTTCAAGAGATTCCCATGACTGATTTTGGTACCCTTAGGTTTTCCTGTAGAACCTGAGGTATATAATATATAGACTAGATCATCCAATGCCGGCAAGTGCTCTTCAAAATGCTCTGAATATCGACTTGAATCCAATAGTTCATTTATCAGCTGAACTTGGAAAGTATCTCCTACGTTGTGCTTTAAATCATGATGAGTAAGCACTAATGCTACTTGAGCATCCGCTAAAATGTAATCAATCCTATCTTTTGGCATACTAGGGTCGATCGGTAGATAGGTCAACCCACTTCGAGAAATACCTAAAAGTGCTGCAATTAATTCAACTTCACGATTCAAATAAAGTGCAACAATAGCACCTTTTGGAAGCTTTAATGCTTGAATATTTTGAGAAATTATCCGAGAAAGTTCATCCAGTTTTCGATAGGTATAAGACTCTTCTCTAACTATTACCGCTGTAGCTTCGGGATCATTAGCGACCTGTCGAAGAAAATGTTCCAAAAAACTCCCTTTTCCCTGAAGCAAAAGATCAGTATTATTAATCCTTAACAGAGAATCAGAAAAATCTTTACTTTGACACAAAACTTTTTCAATATGCATTTCTGGAGAGACTGAAACCATTTGAATGATCCATTCCAAGGTATGCATCCAATAAGTAATCAGCTCATCATCAAAAAGCTGAGTATTGTATGACCACTCTAAGACGAGAGATTTATCGCGTTGAGTGACATTGAAAAAGATTTCAAAGTTCTCATACAATCTAGGGTTTGACAGCACAAAGGACTCCAGTCCATCGAATGAGACTAAGTCATCCATACCTAAATCCACATTGAAAACAACAGGTACCAGCGGAATTCTACCTCCTTCCCGTTCAATTTTTAATTGATACAAAAGTGTCCCAAAAGTTAAATTTTGAAATTCCAGATCATCCAAAACCTCGAATTTTCGTTGTTTGATAAAGTCTAAAACGCTAATAGTATCTTGTATTTTCACCCGTGTTGGAAGCAAATTCACGCAATGACCTACTACGTTCTCAAAACCTAATAGATTTTGTCCGGCTGCGGGAAATCCAATAACAAAATCATGCTGACCGGAAATTTTATGTATCAGGATTTCAAACAAACTTTTGATGGTGTGAACTAAAGAACTTTTGGAAGCAAAACTGAGTCTTTTGATAGAATCTACCACATCTTCATTCAACTCAAAGTCTAGCCTTTTACCTTTAAATGTTCGAAATTTTGTCCTTTCTCTGATGGTTGGAAGATTCAGTTTGGGAGGAGAATCTTGAAATTTTTGTAACCAATAATTTTCTGCGTGTTTGCTGATTGAAATACCTTCATCTGAGCTCAAATAATTAGCATAATCAGCAAATTGAATGGATTTGTTTCCAAAATTCTGATAAGTTGGACCAGGATTATTATAGTACTTCGCCAATTCCTCTAACATAAGCCCATAAGACCAACCATCACAAACCACATGATGTGCAACGACCATTAATTGATACCAATTTTCAGACAGCTTAAGCAATCTAAAACGCACCAAAGGACCATCTGTTAAATTAAAAGGTTCTAATGCTTCCGCAGTTGACACCTGTTGAACAGCTAATTGCTTTTCAAACTCATCCAAATTGCTGTAATCAATCTCCTGAAATTCAATATTAGGTTCCTTTAAGATGAGTCCATGACTTCCATCATGGGTGAAAATCATCCTTAAACTATCAAATTTTTCAACCAAACTTTGAATAGAAGTTTTCAAGACCGACACATCTACAGCACCTTTAAGGTCCAATGAAATCGACTCATTATAGGATAGATTTGCTTCGTCACCACCTAAATAGCACGATAAGAGTATCTCTTTTTGAGCCTCAGTAGGCAAAAAAACACGTTCAATGATCCCTTTTGAAAATGGATTATATGTTACCTCTGTCAGTTTATAGTCGGTCATATTTTGGAAAGTCTAATTCACATCTATTTTGTAAAAAGTACAGGACTGGTCAACATCTTTTTTAAACCAAGCGGGTTTGCCCTGTGCATCCAAGCCTAATTCAGCCCCTAGTACCGGTGCATGGTCAAACGGATTAGGTTTATTTTCTTTGGGTGCTCCCACAAAATCAGCGAAAAACCCGTTAGTAACAAGCTCATGAATACTCTCTTGGAAGGCCTTTACAATCCTATCCAAATCGGATGGTTCATAAGGTTCCGTCAAGAAACATGGAAAGTTTTCATAGATATGAATTCCTTTTTCCCTCATTAATGCAAATATGAGCTCCGATTGCGGCAACTCTTCCTTGTATTTTGTTAACCAGAGTGATCCAAAATTAACCGTATACATAGGTAGATTATAATGCTCAAAAACTTGATTCAATCGTTTCATCAAATGAGTAGTATATTCATTGAGCCTTTGCTGAATTGCTCCATTATCTTTGATTAGGTATTCAACAGATGCTTTAGTACTTGCCAATGCTAAGGGATGTCTGACAAATGTCCCTGCAAAATATGTAACGCCAGCTTCGGGAACTGAATCATCCCCATATTGCCAAAAGCCACCGTCCAAAGCATCCATAAATCGGGACGAGCCAGCCATGACACCAATAGAAATTCCACCACCAACTACTTTACCATAACTAGCAATATCTGCCTTGATTCCCAACAAACCTTGTACACCTTGCATACCCATTCGAAACCCGGTAATCACTTCATCAAAAATCATGGCAGCACCTGACTCATCGCATATCTTCCTAACTTCCTTCATAAATTCCACTGGAATAAATTCAGGGCTCCTACTTTGTACAGGTTCAAGCAATACAGCTGCTATATCATCCTTTTTTTGTCTGATTATTTCAAGTGATTCGGGAGTTCCATATTCTAAGACCATAATGTTATGTACTGTCTCAGGCATAATCCCCGCAGCTGCTGGATAACTTTTCCCATTCGGAAGACTTCGGACAATCACCTCATCAAAAATCCCATGATATGATCCATTAAAAGATATCACCAATGATCTTCCAGTGACCGTACGAGCCATTCGAATAGCACCTAAAACAGCCTCAGAACCAGTATTACAGAGTGCAACTCTATCATGCTCTAAGACATCCTTAATCATTTTGCTAACAATTCCAGCCAATTCATGCTGTGGTCCAATTTCATAACCCTTTTCTAATTGATCAATTATCGCATTTTTAATGAAATCTGGATTATGTCCTAAAAAAACAGAACCAAATCCATTCAATGCATCTAAATATTGGTTGCCATCAATATCCCAGAGATACTTTCCTTTGGATTTATTGACTACTAGAGAATAAGTGATTTCTTTGATTGCAGGCTTAAACCCAGACACTACCCTTGGATCCGCCATGTAGGATCTATGCTCCTGAGTATATGATTTACTTCCTTTGGTTTTTTCGTTGAATCGTTTTTGAAAGTTGTGAATAAAGGCCTCCTGGCTAGCGCTCAATTTGGCTCTTTGCTTCTCAATGCGTGCCATAGCACCAAAAGTTTTTTGTTTTTTAACCTCGACTGTAGCTGGAGGAGATGATTTCTCTTGAGCTACTGTAGACTTAGCTTCTTGTGCTTGATGAATGGACGAGGAAATTGGTTGAGATGGTACCACGGTACTTTCCACCATTCCTCCACTTAGAACTTGTATTTGCTGAGACAGCAATTCCAATTGTTTGGATATCAATTGAAGATGAAGGTTCCCCGTAGCACCAGAATGCACGGGCTGTACCGATTGAATCTGTTGCATCTGAGGAAAAACAGGAGTTGCTGCCACTGGAATTGCTTGAGTCGGTTTCTGAGAGACGGGTTGAACTCCCACAGTCGATTCCGTTTCTTTTGGCAGTACTTGATCCAAATAAACTGCCAAAGACTTTACATCTGATAGCTCTGAATTTAGCTGTTTAAATGTTACCGAAACATTGAATTTAGACTTAACCATGCTTACCATTTGGGTAAGCAGTAAAGAGTCAATACCCATTTCAAAAAATGATTCGTCTTCTGATTGAGACTCAATGCCAGCAGCATCTGCCAACATTTCAAATACTTGATTTTTAAGAGTAGTCAAGCGTTCCATAGGCTTGTTTATTGGTTGAGTAAATTGTTCTTGAATAATTTGGGAGAATTCAGGTTTTACTTCATCTTTTTTAGATGGTAAAACTGGCTCTATCCATAATTTTTGTTTTCTAAAAGCATAGGTTGGCAAATCAACTAGTTTACCTGTCCCCCTATTAATCTTATCAAGTTTCAAAGGAAGTCCAGAAGACCAAAGCTTGCCGACTGTCGTCAAAAAAACTTTATAGGAATTTTGTTCTTCTAAGGAATTAACAATTAGCTTTCCTTTACTTTGCGAATGTTGTCTAAGCAATGAGGAAAGAACTTTTCCCGGCCCAAGTTCAATAAAAACTGAATAGCTCTCCTGCTGTAAAATTGTAGAGGCTGCATCATAAAATCTGACTGCCTCTCTCATATGACCAACCCAGTAATTTACATCACAGGCCTCCTCATGTGTCAACAACTGACCGGTAACGGTTGATATGATTAATTTATTAGGAGGTGATAAATGAATTTGGGAAAACAACTCTCTGAATGGTTCCTTGGCTCCATCCATCATATGTGAATGAAATGCATGGCTGGTTCGAAGTATCCGATTAACAATTCCATTATTCGATAGCACTTTTTCCAGTGCTTCAATAGTTTCCTGTTCCCCTGCTACAACAATTTGTTTAGCAGCATTAACACCTGCTAGGGAAATCTTCTCATCAAGAAATGGCCTAATCTCTTCAAAAGTGGCCCGAATAGACATCATGATACCTCCCGGAAGCTCGGAAATCAAACGGCCACGTTCACAGACCAACTTCAGGGCATCTTCCAATGAAAAAACTCCTGCCAAATGTGCTGCCACAAACTCCCCCACACTATGACCGCACAATAAATCGGGTTCAATACCTAGCCCCTGCATTAACTTTGTCAATGCATACTCGATAGAAAACAGAGCAGGTTGTGTAAACTTCGTATTATTCAAATTTACTATCGCTTGTTCATCAACAGTTTTTTTGAAAATATAATCACAAATCGAAAAACCTGCCACTTGCTGTATGATGTTGTCACAGGCGTCTATGGATGCTTTAAAAGTTTCATTTAATCCATAAAGCTCCAACCCCATATTAATAAACTGGGATCCTTGTCCGGGAAATAAAAAGACAATTTTTTGATTCTTAAAGGTCTTTACAGACTCTGCAACTGATTCAAAAACAAATGGTCGATTCACCCCTTTTTCAACAATTGCGAAATTTCGCCACTGAAATAACGGTCTTTTTTGATGCAAAGAAAATGCTATGTCATGCAAATGAAGCGTTGGATTTTTTTGCAAATAGCTTTCCAGTTTTCCTCGATAGTCATCAACACTTTCCTTTGATTTGGCGGACCAACCGAAAAGTTGAGCAGTACATTCAGCTTTTTCAGGCAATTGGGTATCTTGTGCTGTTTGGTATTCCCCAAGAATTAGATGAACATTTGTACCACCTACTCCAAGAGAGCTGATTCCAGCATATCTTGGTTGATTAGCAACAGTTTCCCAGTTTTTCAACGCCGTATTCACGTAGAAGGGACTCTCCTCAAAATTGATATTTGCGTTCGCCTTTTTGTAGTTGATCTGAGGGAAAAGCTGCTTATATTTAATTGATAAAAGTACTTTGGCCAATCCTGCCATTCCAGAAGCAGCATTTAAATGTCCCATATTAGCCTTGATGGTTCCGATGGCACAACCTACATCTGACTTTTCTTTGCCAAAAACCATGGTTAAACCATCAATCTCAATAGGATCACCTAAAGGAGTGGCTGTTGCATGAGCTTCTAGATAAGTTACATCCTGAGGCTTTAAACCTGAGTTTTGGAAAGCCATTCGAATAGCTTTGGCTTGTCCTAATGCACTTGGACCGGAAAAACTTCCTTTAGCCCCACCATCGTTATTCACTCCAACACCTTTGACAACGGCTAGTATTGGGTCTCCATCCTGCAAAGCCTGATCTAAGCGTTTTAGAAATACCACACCCAAACCATCACTAAAAATAGTCCCATTTGCTCGGTAGTCAAACGAATACACATGCCCATCACGACTGTATACCCCTCCATCATCATAAATATGACCTGTTTTGACGGGGCTATGGATACTTGCAGCTCCTGCTAAAGCCATTGAACATTTTCCTGATTGAATTGCTTCCACCGCTTGAGCTACTGCTAATAATGATGTTGAACATGCAGAATAAACACTTACCGCAGGACCAGTAAGATTTAGGTGATAAGCTATCCTTGAAGCTATGTAGTCTTTTTCATTGAGGGAATCCACTTGAAAATCCCCATACGTAGCCAACAAATCTTTATGGGAAAGCAAGTTATGCTCATAATAAGTATTCTTGGAAGCGCCGGCAAATACCCCTATCTCCAAGCCTTCTTCCACTTTGGACACATATCCAGTTTTTTCAAGTACGGCATAGCTTAACTCCAACAATTTTCTGATTTGCGGATCCGCTAATTCAGCTAACTTAACATTAAGTCCAAAAAAACCACTGTCAAACTCATTGTATCCATCAATTATTCCTCTTGCTGCTACCAAATTGGGGTTTTCTAACAGTGAGGAGGATAGTGAAGGATCAAGTTCCTTCTTTGTGAAAAATTGAATGGTTTCTTTGCCTTCTGTTAAAATTTTCAATAAACTTTCTTCATCCGTAGCACCAGGAAAGTTGAATTCCATTCCTATTATAGCCACATCAGATCTTTCTAGATCTATTTTATTAATATTAGATAATGATAAAACCTGATTTTTGCCTTCCACAAATTCTGCTAATGCCTTTGCAGTTGGAGCCTTATAAAACTCAGTGATAGGAATATTCAGCTGATATTGAAATCGAAGTTCAGAAATAGTTCGCTGAGCCAAAAAGGAGTTACCTCCTAATTCAAAAAAGTTATCAGTAATGCTAAGAGCTTCATATCTCAAAAAGTATTTAAATATCGAGAGAATTTTTTTCTCAGTTTCATTGGTTGGAATCTGAAGTTCCCCCATCCAATCTGGTCGTTCTTTGGAGATGATGGGCAAAGCTTTTTTATCAATCTTCCCTGTGGCAGTTTTTGGCAAATCCTCTAGCGCAATCAGCTGTGCAGGAATCATATAAGTTGGCAATTTTGTCGCGATCCCTTTAAAAACATCTATCTTGTTTACAGAAGACCCTTCATTTACTTTGAAATAAGCGATTATCGATTTAAGTCCTGAATCCTCGGCATGAAGCTTTACCGCTGATTCTCCCACTCCGGGAATGGAGGCGATAGCAAGCTCTATCTCCGCAAGTTCAACACGATTCCCATTAATTTTTATTTGATCATCTGCCCTTCCTTTAAAATAAAACTCATTCCCAAGTTTATAAACTTGATCACCTGTGCTGTATAACCGGATATTCTCTCCTTTATTATTCCAAAAAATAAAACGCTCGTCTGTTAAAGTTTGATTATGGATATAGCCTTCAGCCAAACATGTCCCACCAATGAATAATTCTCCTATTTCACCTTCGGAAACCTCTTCTAATTGCTCATTTAAGACAAATGGAAATACATTATCTAAAGCACTTCCTATAGAAGGCAATTCTTCCCAAGATTGAGGGTCTCCTTTTAAAATTTTATGCATTACAGCCACTGATGCTTCTGTAGGGCCATAATCATTGACTAAAATGGCTTTGGTATGGTTAGTGAAAAAATCCCGGATGTAAGCTGTGATTTTTAGTACTTCCCCACCTACAGTCACCTGTTTTAACGAAGGGAGTACCACTTTTTGTTTGAGTGCTTCCTCTGCCAATAACGAAAGTGTCGCGACAGGTATATCTATAGAATGAATAGACTGAGTCTTCAGGTATTTTAGCAACTCCCATGAATCTTTTCTAACCACATCATCTAACAAATGAAGCTCACCACCTACGGCAAAACATTCAAAGATTTCTTTGATGGAGGCATCAAAACCAATATGTGCAAATTGCAGAAATTTAAAAACCTCATTGGAATTCAATCCAAATTCAGTTTTCCCATGACTCAATTTATTTTTGACATGTCCATAAAGTCCTTGATGCATTAATTTCACCCCTTTTGGCTTACCTGTAGACCCTGATGTAAACAGGACTGCAGCTATTGGGAAGTATTTATTTTCAAAATCAACATCCCTAGCTTGGACTGAAATTGAAAACACATTAACACCGATAGCAGTCCAAAAACTATTTTCTTCTGGTTGACAAAGAACAGTTGTCAACTGAGATGTTTGCACCATATCTTTAATCCTCGCCTCAGGAAATGTTGGATCTAAAGGCACATATGCATTCCCAGACCTAAAAATTGCTAAGATCGCAACTATTAATTCTACATTTTTAGTTCCGCTTAAACCAAGAATATTCCCTTTACCATACTCTCTGAAAATAAGACTTGCGAGATACCTTGATCTAATTTCAACATCTTCATATGTTAAAAATCTCTCACCAAAAACCACAGATCTTCGATTATTTGATTCTTTTGGGAAGTATTGATGTAAAAAAGCCATATCAACCTTGTTATACTCTCAAAATTACACAAACCAACATGTAAAGCAAATTTTTACATTTGAAAATACTTTTTTTTTATTTGAAAAGAAAAATTAAATCATGTACCAAGAGATAAAATTAACCAGATAAGAAACAAACTATTTTTTTTTGGCGCCAATAAAGACCCAGTCTCCGCCAATCCAAGATTTTGTATTGAAAATTGAGAGCTTCAATTTACTTTTTTCAATCTCTTGGTAATAAGGATGGCTAAAGCTTGACTCTGTTCCAAATACTATGGTATCACATTCCTTTTCTATACTTTTGGAATTGGCTATAGGTTCAAAAAACAACAATGCAGAATTTTTTTTATCTCCGATAAGCTTTACGAGTCTTTGAAACTGCTCCCCATTTAAATACTCTAAAACTCCCCCAAACGTAAAATAAACTGTATTTACTTCAGTATCATCCTCGAGCCAATTCAGAATATCTCCCTCTATAAACTGAAGTTTCGCATTATTTTTATGTAAATCTTTATTTTTAGCAATTTGCGATGAGTTTATGTCTAAACCGACAAATTTTTGGATTAAGCCCAAACGTTCAGATTTTGATAACTCATTAAGCATCCATCCATTCCCACACCCAAATTCAACAAGTCTATGAATGGTATTTGGTTCACTTGCTAGTGTTTCCAATGCAGAATTCAATTCCTCCTTGAGCAAATCATAGCCTCTTTTATTTCTATCAACAATTTGATCATAATAATTTGAGTATTGAGGGTTTGCCCAAAGCTTTGCATGCAGGCTTGATAATCCGTCCAAATTTTGCTTTTTCTCCAAATCTGTTATCAAAGCAGACAAGGCCCATCGTTCAAATTTTCCATCAGGATGTGCTCCACCCTCTAGCTTAGACTTTAATTTTTGATTGAAATTCAAAAATATTGAGCCTATAAAAAGCCTAAGCTTACCTTTGAACGTCTTTTCGGGAATATAAACTGGAAATTGCAAGTTTTTCATAGGCTTCTCATGAATAGATAAAAATCATGAATACTCGAACATAATCAAAAAAGTCAATAAAATAATCAAGTTACCCTAACTTCTTCGGATAATCCTCAAACCAAAATTCAACTTTATCTACATCAAAATACTTCCAATCAGCAATCGCTGCTTTGACTGCAAAAATCCCTGTGGTAGGCAAATTACCCATTGTTCCTTTCAGTTTCCACATCAAATCGTTCATCCCCGGATTATGGCCAAATAAAAATAACGTATTTATTGCTGACTCCGCTTGCCTAATAACAGCTAACATTTCAAGAGCTGATGCATGATACAATTCTTTTGTCAATACAACCTTTTGCTTGGGATAATCCAAGATCTTACTTATCAAAAAGGCTGTTTCCTTGGCTCGCTCTGCATCTGAAGAAATCACTAAATCTGGGCTTACATTTTTATCTTTCAATCGCAATCCCATAATAGGAGCATCCCTCAGTCCCCGTAGCGCTAACGGTCTTGCATGGTCAGATAAAAAGAGGTTTTCCCATGAAGACTTTGCATGTCTGATTAGCAGGAGTTTTTTCATATTTGCAATTTAACGAAATTTTTGTTTGAATTTTAAATATCTATTTTTACATTTATAAGGCATTTAACCACATATTTATCCAATTTATCATGCTTACCGGAACAGTAAAATTCTACAATGAAGCAAAAGGATTCGGATTCATTGTAGATGATGAATCTCAATCCGATGTCTTTGTCCATGCCACAGGCCTAGTAGACAAAGTAGCGCAAAACGACAAAGTAACCTACGATGTAAAAGATGGCAAAAAAGGCCTGAATGCAGTAAATGTTAAGAAAGCTTAATAAAGTACGTTACCCAGCACTAGAAGATATAAAGAGACCAAATATGTATTTGGTCTCTTTATTTTTGGAAAAATCTGAAAACAACAAGGGCTTTCATTGAAGTTTTATGACCACGCTAAACGCTTCTTTTTCCGAGCAATTTTTCTCTCGCCGATTAAGCGATTTACATTACCATGGGCTGACCACTATTGCAAGCAGCAATACCATACAATCTGCAGCTATGCTCATGGCATCACAAAAAATATCCATACTATTTGTCACGGATACTTACAAAAACCTGATAGGATACCTAACAGATATCACCTTGCGGGACAAAGTTTTGGCACTAGGGATTTCCTACGAAAAACCTGTTTCCGACATCATGGAGGGAAACATCATTTCCATCAATCAAAATGATTTCCTTTATGAGGCTTTGCTGTTGATGTTTCAAACCAAAACAAGATACCTTCTCGTAAAAAATGGTTCTTCATATATCGGCTGGATTAGTCGAACGAAAATATTAATGGAGCAATCCAACAGCCCATTTATTTTTATACAATCAGTAAGGCAAGCATTGGATACCTTTGAGCTTACAAAAAAATGGAAACAAGTTCCTGACTTGGTCAACCGACTAATTCAACAGGGGCTGAAAGCATCCATCATCAATCAGATCATTACTAGTATCGCTGACACCATTACCCTCCGCGTGATTGAAAATGTCATTCATGATTTAGGTCCAGCTCCTGCTAAGTTTGTCTTCTTTGTGCTAGGTTCTGAGGGAAGAGAGGAGCAAACCCTCAAAACTGATCAGGATAATGCCATCATCTATGAAGACAAAGCCAATGAGCACCGAGAGGAAGTTCGTGCCTATTTTCTAGAATTTGCAGATCGGGTTTCTACCCAATTGAACACCATAGGTATTGACTTTTGTAAAGGCGGATTCATGGCAAAAAATCCTAAATGGACCCATTCCCTTAGTCATTGGAAACGGAACTATCTCGCATGGATCAAAGAATCTTCGGAAGACACTATTATGAAATATGCTACCTTCTTTGATTGCAGACCCATTTATGGGGATTTCACATTGCTGGAGGAGCTCAAAAAATATACCGACACCCAATTGACAGATGCAAGTGAGCGCTTCTGGGTACACATGGGTGAAAATGCATTGAAATACGAGCCACCATTGACCATCTTTAAGGGCATTAAATCAGTCAAAGTCGACGGAGATAAAAAAATCAATAGCAAAGAAATGATGAATCCAATTGTTGATTTAGTCCGTGTATTTGCCCTGAAAAATAGTATCCACCCAACCAATACAGGTAAAAGAATTGCGCTTCTAAGAGCAAAGGGTATATTCTCCGAAAAAGAAGCGCAAGAATTGGATCATGCTTATTATTATCTCATGTCCTTAAGACTTGAAAAACAAGCTGTACAATTAATGAAAAACGGCGCTATAGTCGATAATTTCATCAGTCTTCAAGAACTGACTAAAGTCCAGCTCGTCACCTTAGTGGAAATCTTCAAGGTAATCAAAGGCTTTCAGCTGAAGGTAAAGATAAACTTCACAAACACTATATTTTAACAAATGGCAAAATATCTTTTTTAAATTTTTTACTAAAGTTTGTGTTTTTAGAGAAAAGTTTTTTTATTTTGTGAAAGATTCAACGCTTTCTAACACCAAATAAAACCACAATTTATGCTAGGCAATTACCCTCTTTCAGCAGTAGAAAAAGCATTCCAAAAAGAATCAGGCATTGAAAAAATCAATACTAAAATACCTTATCTGGTAGTAGACAACTTTCCAAAATTAGGATTAATAACTGCATGCAGATTCCTTGAATGGGTTGCAGCCAATCCAACTGGAGTTATCAGCTTACCAACTGGTAAAACTCCTGAGTACTTTATCAAATGGACGAAATACCTGCTTGAACACTGGGATAGTCACAAAGGAAAAGAAATCAGGAAGCAATATGGGCTGGAAAAAACCTCAAAACCTGTATTAAATGACCTTACCTTTGTACAAATAGACGAGTTTTACCCGATCTCCTCCAAGCAAAAAAATAGTTTTTTTGATTATGTAAATAAGTTCTACCTTGAAGGATTTGGCTTGAGTAAGGAGAAGGCTATCCTGATCAACTCAGACGAAATACCTTTAGCGGAGGGAAAACATTTTAAAGAAATATTCCCTGACTTGAAAGTAGACCTTTCCTTGCGGTTCAGAGAAGCGCAGACCTCTCTGGAAAAACTACAGCAGGATTCTATTTACCTGATCGACAAGTGGTGCGGGGATTACGAGCAACGGATTCGTGACAAAGGCGGAATTGGATTCTTTCTCGGTGGCATTGGCCCTGATGGACATATTGCATTCAATACCCGAGGTTCCCATCTTTTTTCCACGACCCGACTGACCGAAACCAACTTCGAGACCCAAGCTGTAGCTGCGGGAGACTTAGGAGGAATTGAAGTTTCTGCCAATAGACTGGTAATCACTATTGGGCTAGACACAATTGTCTATAACAAAGATGCAGTCGGAATAATTATCGCCGCAGGAGAGGCAAAAGCGCAAATCGTCAAAGATTCCTTAGAACAGGAAATGACCAACATCTATCCTGCTACCGTATTACAAAAACTGAAAAATGGACGTTTTTACCTTACCAAAGGAGCTGCTGTGCGTTTATCAGATTCAGTAGACTCCTATTTCTATAACGGAGAATGGACATGGGAAAAAACCGAACGGGCAGTTATCGAACTCTGTAAAAAATTGAAAAAATACGGACATCGATTGAAACTAGAAGATCTAAAGAATGATCGGTATGCGTCTAGGATACCTGATTTATCAGAAGATACTGTATCTCAGGTGATGGAAAGCATGATTGCAAAAATCAATCGCGGTATTAGTAAAGAAAAAAACGAAGTACTACTTCATACCGGACCCCACCACGATGACATCTCACTGGGAATACTTCCTCACATCACCAATCAGCTGAATGAAAACAGCAATGAAGCTCATTTTTCTGTACTGACCTCTGGATTTACGGCCGTAACCAACACTTTTGTCATCGAAACTCTCTTACACACCAAGAAACTCTTGGATAATGGAGAGATTCAAATGGTCCATTATGAAGACTTTTTCCGAATCGGTTACAAACTAAAAACGGACAAAGATGTCTATCACTACCTTACCAAAGTAGCGGCAGAGGATCCGCTAGCAAGAGCGAGGGGGTTGAGTCACCGGGTAGTCCGCGCATTGGTAGATATTTTTGAGGTAAAAAACAAACAACAACTGAGGGAAACTATCAATGATGTTATCAGCATTCTCAGAAATAGCTATGATGGAGAGAAAAACCCAGCAAAGATCCAAAAACTGAAGGGAATGATACGTGAGTTTGAAGAAGAGCTGGTATGGGCACACTTTGGCGTGCAGGTAAAAAATGTACATCATTTGCGACTAGGATTCTATACAGGAGACATCTTTACAGAGCAGCCGGATAAAAAGCGAGATGTGGAGCCTATTGTCAATTTATTCAGACAGGTCAATCCAACCAAAATCAGCTTAACCTTGGATCCCGAAGGCTCTGGACCAGACACACACTATAAAGTACTACAGGCTACAGCTGAAGCTGTCAGGCAATGGGGAGAAGAAAAAGATTTGAGCAATCTCAGAATCATAGGATATAGAAATGTTTGGTTTAAGTTTGAACCGCATGAGGCCAATGTGATCGTCCCAGTTTCCCTTGGTGACATGTCAGTAATGGAGGATTCATTTGCTAACTGCTACCTTTCTCAGGTCAATGCATCTTTTCCAAGTTATTCTCACAACGGAAAATTCTCCACGGTTGCCAAGAGAGTGTGGGTAAGTCAATTAAGTGACATCCAACTATTATTGGGAAAAAACTATTTCTATTTACATGAAACGGCAAAAGTCAGATCCAGTCATGGCTTAATTTTCTTTAAGGACATGAATGTGGAAGAATTTTTAGCCCATGCAAGGGAACTAGAAAAGTCAATTGAGGGTATGTTATAATAATCATCCTCAAACCTATACAAAAAAGACGGATAGTGATTCCGTCTTTTTATCAATACTCTTAAAATCGCTTTATGTTCAAAACTGAAAGACCTATCCTAGGAATTGATATTGGGGGTACAAACATCAAGACAGGTGTTTTGGTGGGTAGCCAACTTATTGATATCCGTAGTATCCCTACACCTTCCATGGAGACTCAGGAGTTTATCTTGGAAACTATTTCGGATGTCATACAATCCTACATCCATCATGATTTTTTCGCCATAGGTATTGGAATACCTGGATTAATCAATGCAGAAGATGGCATCGTATTAAACCTCTCCAATATCCCTTCTTTCAGAAAAGTACATTTACGCGACTTTATTCAAGCCCGCTTTAACAGACCTGTTTTCATCAACAATGATGCTAATTGCTTTGTCCTTGGGGAATATAAATTTGGCAAAGCTCGCATATTCAAAAACATTGTAGGTATCACCCTTGGAACTGGCCTAGGTGCAGGTATTATCGCAAATGGACATTTGTACTGTGGATTCAACTGTGCAGCGGGAGAATGGTGCTCTGTTCCTTACCTTGATAAAGACTTTGAGCATTATTGCAGTAGTAAGTTTTTTATTTCAGAATACGGTATAAAAGCCAAGTCTATGGCCAAAAAAGCATTGGAAGGTGATAAACATGCCATCAAAGCTTATCAAGAATACGGACATCATTTGGGAGAATTAATTAAATACATCCTCTATACACTTGCTCCTCAAGCCATTATTTTAGGAGGTTCTATACGTAAGGCATATCCCCTTTTCAAAGACAGTATGATGAGTTCTATCGCTTCATTCCGATACCCTTCGGTTGGTCAAAATTTAAAAATTCTCATTTCTGACTTAGATGAAACAGGCATTCATGGAGCAGTGGCCTTGATAGATGAGTTTGCTATCCCGATGAAAGCTATCCCAGAAAGATAAACCAAATATTCTTCGGATTTACAACCTCCTCTAAACTAAGGCATGGAAATAATTCGTAACTTGCAGGCTTATAAACCCAACTTGTTATGATTTATAATTCCATCATTGAGACGATTGGTAATACACCTTTAATCAGGCTCAATAAATTAAATAAGGGGATTAAAGGCGAAATTCTTGTTAAAGTAGAATACTTCAACCCAGGCAACTCTATGAAAGATCGTATGGCGATCAAAATGGTAGAGGATGCCGAAAAGACCGGAATTTTAAAGCCAGGAGGAACCATCATCGAGGGAACCAGCGGTAATACAGGGATGGGACTTGCCCTTGCTGCTATTGCTAAGGGCTACAAGTGTATTTTTACAATGGCTGATAAGCAGTCTAAAGAAAAAATAGATATTTTGAGGGCTGTTGGTGCCGAAGTGGTGGTATGCCCGACGAATGTATCTCCAGAAGATCCTCGCTCCTATTACTCAGTAGCTAGAAAACTCAACCAAGACATCCCTAACTCTTTTTACCCCAACCAATACGACAACTTATCCAATGCCCTGGCTCACTACGAGACCACGGGTCCTGAAATCTGGAAAGATACGGAAGGAAGAGTTACACATTATGCTGCAGGTGTAGGTACAGGAGGCTCCATGTGCGGAACTGCCAAGTACCTTAAAGAACAAAACCCTTCCATTGTAACTGTTGGTATTGATACTTATGGCTCCGTATTCAAGAAATACAAAGAGACTGGGATTTTCGATGAAAATGAAATCTACCCTTACCTTACAGAAGGAATTGGAGAGGACATTCTTCCAAAAAATGTAGACTTCGACATGATTGACCATTTCATCAAAGTAACCGACAAAGACGCTGCTGTGATGACGAGAAGGCTTTCCAAAGAAGAAGGGTTATTTGTCGGTTGGTCTTGTGGTTCGGCTGTTCATGGTGCTTTGGAATACGCCAAAGAAAACCTGAAAGAAGGTGATGTAATGGTTATCATCCTTCCGGATCATGGCACGCGCTACTTAGGCAAAATCTACAACGATGACTGGATGCGTAATCATGGGTTTATGGAAAACAAAACCTTTGGCACTGCCAGAGAAATTATCGCTTCAAGAAATGGAAGTTACCACCTGGTCACTGCTCAAAAAGGCGACTCTGTAAAAGATGCCATCAAACTCATGAATACAAAATCCGTATCTCAAATTCCAGTGATGGAAAAAGGCCATGTTATAGGCAGCATTACGGACAGCAAGCTCCTGAACAAGATTATTGAGAATCCTGCATTAAAAGACGCTGATGTATCAGAAGTGATGGAAGGTTCTATGAAGTTTGTAGCCTTGGACAGCACCTTGGATGTATTATCTTCCATGTTAGAAAAAGAAAAAGCTGTATTGGTGCGTGATGAGCATCATGGCATACACATAGTCACCAAGCATGACATCTTGGAGGCAATGACAAAATAATTCACTGAAAAGAGCTTATTAAAGGAGGCAGTGAAAATCATCACTGCCTCTATTAGTTTATTCGTATGTATCAGGAAAAATTAGCTAGCATTCGAGAAAGAGGCTACGACTTTGACATAGTAAATATTTTAGGTCGTGCATGGATCATGTATAAAAAACAAGCGATCAATAGCGCAGCATTTACCATGCTCATCATTTCGCTGGTTTTATTAACTATGCAATATCTACCACAAGCACAACTAGCTATTTCAGTTTTGCTTTTGCCTGCATTATTTACAGGTTTTTATATTGTTGCCAATAAATTGAACAATGATCAACCGGTACACTATGGACATTTCTATGGTGGGTTTTCTTTTTATATCCATGTAGTCACTATTTGGATGATCGGACAATTACTCACAGGTGTAGGTTTACTTTTATTGGTTGTACCTGGAGTATATTTAATGGTAAGCTATAACTTTTCTGTCCTGATGAGCATTTTCGGAGGAATGAACTTTTGGCAAGCCTTGGAAGAAAGTCGCAAACTGATCACGGTACGATGGTTTAAGTTTTTTGTCTTAACACTGATCTTTATCGGCATCAATATTCTAGGTGCCCTTTTGTATTTCCTAGGCCTGATGATCACCATTCCGATTACATTCTATGCAACCTACATCCTTTTTGAGGACATTACCAAAGATGCATTTGAAGGGTAATCATTTACCATTTGCCACCACCTACATAAAATCCAAGAGTAAAACCTAAATAAGAGTTAGCGACGGTTCCTATACGCTGATTTTGTGCATTGACGAGCGCTGAACTTGGTAAAATATTATAATCTAACGAAAGCCTAAATTTTCTATATTCAAATCCTGCCCGAATCATGGGAGCTATGGCCATAGAAGTGTCAAGTGCACTATCATCTGGAACATCACTTGAATCTATTTCAATATTTGCAAATCCATAATAGCCAATACCACCACCGACAAAAGGAACAAACTTACTACCTGTCAGGAAATAATAATCAAATGTAAGTCCCAAAGTACCTGTTCCTCCAATTTCAGCCCTAACATCCGAAGAACCTTGACTCAACTCAACATTTCTAAGAGTTACAGCTCCACCATAACGAATCCCAATATTCATACGGTCATTTAGATTAAATTTAGGCTCTAAGTAAAACCCAAAGCCAAGGCCTCCACCTTGTGGGATTGCGGGTCCCATATCTAAACCTACCCTAAATTTTCCCGATTCTTGTGCAAATAATAGGCCCGAGCTCATAACAAAAGCTACCAAGGACAATACGATGATTTTCTTCATAAAAGGATTTGAATAAATTGTTTGATAAAAGTAAGAAAATAGTTGAACCATTGATGCTTTTATGGGGTAAAAGGTTAATATTGAGAACCGAAATTTTAAACTCTTGCATGCATGCTTCAAGTTACAGCGTTGGTTAAAAAATACGACAAGCAAAATGCCGTCAACAACATTACTTTTTCCTTGGAAGGTGGTGAAGTAGTCGGGCTTTTAGGACCCAATGGGGCTGGGAAAAGCACGACCATGAAATGCATCGTTGGTTTACTTCGCAAAACTGCCGGGGAAATAACCATCGGAGGTCATGACCATCTTTCGGTTGAAGCCAAGAAATTATTTTCATATATTCCTGAAACTCCACATGTCTACGATTTATTGACTACTTGGGAGCATCTACAATTTATCGCACAAGCCTACAACGTGCCTAATTGGAAAGAAAAAGCCGAACATTGGATGGAGGTATATGAATTGATTGATAAAAAAGACAAGTTGGGCAGAGATCTTTCCAAAGGAATGAGACAAAAAGTATCCATTTGCTGCGCTCTACTCCCAGAACCACAAATCCTGTTTTTTGATGAGCCTATGATAGGATTGGATCCTAAGGCTATCAAAAACACCAAACGGGTTTTCAAAGAACTCAAAGAAAGTGGAAAAACCATTCTGGTAAGTACCCATTTGATCGACTCTGTTGAGACCATAGCAGACCGCATCATGATTATGAAAGATGGCAATATCATAGGTAATGATACCTTAGCAAACTTAAAAACAACCTTTAGCCAAACGGAAGATTCCAGCTTAGAAGACTTATTTTTAGAACTGACCAAAGATGAATGAGATAAAATTACTCCTTCGTAAGGACTGGTTTATTGTTATTAACAATATTAAGTTGATTTTAAAAAACCCAGCTCGATTACTCCCTTATGCATTGATCCTAGGATACTTCAGCTTTTTTTACCTCAATCGGGGCAGTAGAAATTCTTCCATGAACTCTGGTGACCTAGACCAGGTAACTGATCAACTTTCAGAAATCGATTACGGATACATTGCAATATCTGGAGGCTTTACGCTACTGGCATTATTATTCCTAATGTTCCAATTATATAATGCAACGAAAAAGAATATCAGCTTTTTCAGCATGGCGGATGTCAACCTTTTATTTACTGGTCCGGTTGTTCCATCTAATATCCTTTTGTATTATATGGTCAGGTCTATTATTCCTGCCTTGGGTGGATCCATATTATTTATAGTCTACAGTACAGCGCAACTCAATGATTTCATTGAACTAACTGCGGGAAATATCTTGATCACATCTTTAGGGATCACCTTCTTTTTCTTTATTTTATCCCCCATTAAGTTTTTAATATACACACTGAATACAAAGTACCACATTCTACCGACTATTAAAGGAGTAATTTTTGGCTTAGGGTTAATTTTAGCCCTCATGATCATGATTCCTGGAATGATGGCTGAGGAATTCTGGAAAGGAATGTTTTTGTGGATTGGTTCTCCTTGGTTTGATTTCTTCCCCTTAGTAGGCTGGAGCAGAGCCATTACTACCTATTTGTTACACGAGAATTTATGGATGGTAGGAGGCTTTGTTTCATCGTATATTTTACTTTTTTTAATAATAGTCAATCAAGTAATTTACCACTCAGGTTACTATTACGAGGATGTTTTAGAGTCTACCAAATCCAACGAGCAGGTAAAAGAGCAGGCACAAAAACAGCAAGCTTCAGAGTCTGCTATGAGTTTGAATGCTAAAAAGAAATTGGACCTTAAAAATTTTGGAACAGGATCAACAGCCTTGTATTGGAGAAATTATGTACATGCCAGCAGGCAAGATTTCCACCCCTTATTTGGCCTATATGCCTTGATTTTTGCCGGAATTGGCCCAATCATGGCTATCCTATCCCATTTTGATTGGTTCTCACATAAAGTTATTTACGGTTATATGTTATTGATGATCGTGATGTACTTCTTTTCAGGAATGGGGAGAACCAATATCGGAGATTTGAAAAAACCTTATTTTATTTTGATTCCTGCATCTTGGACCTCCAAATTCTGGAATATGATCCGGCTGGATTTGATCCAAACACTTTTATTTGCTCTAGGGCTGATTATCCCAACTGTACTCATAGCACAACTGAGTTGGGGCTTGATTATCATCTTCCCGCTACTACTAGGAATGTATTATATCACAGGATTTTCTATTGCCCTCGTCACACATGTAGGTTTTGATGAAGGTTGGGACAGAAAACTTGTGCGTCCATTGATTATAGGTGGTGTAGTTCTTTTTGGAGTATTACCTTCTATTGGAGTAGGATTCTTCACTTACCTCATCAGCAGCCAAACTGTTTATGGTATGTTGGGAATGGCTATCGGTATGAGCTTGGTTACTGGTATTATGATCCATCTAACCTATGACATCATTTCCAAGGTAGAGTTTAAAGAGGCATAAATCGATGAATGCTATAAAAACCTGATTTTTATCAGTTTCTAGCGGGATTTTCATCAGTTAATTCATGCTCAATTTCCTCCAAATTTGTAGGAAATACTGATGAACCTATGGCTAATCCTTCGATTGATTTAATTCAAAAATACAACGTCCCTGCACCTCGCTACACTTCTTACCCTACGGTGCCCTTATGGGCAGATGATCTAAGTCCTAAAAGCTGGAAGGGTTTTGTGCAAAAGGCTTATGATAGCTTTGGTGAGGTGGACGGTATTACGTTATACATTCACCTGCCATACTGCGAAAGTCTATGCACCTACTGTGGCTGCAACAAACGCATCACCAAAAACCATGCGGTAGAGATTCCCTATATCACCTCCATCATGAATGAGTGGGATGCTTACCTTAATTTGCTTGGGGAGCAACCCAAACTGAAAGGAATCCATTTGGGGGGAGGCACACCAACCTTTTTCTCACCTGAGTCCCTTCAGGAAATGCTTAGCTTTATCATCAATAGCAGCCTTCCGATGGACGATGCAGAATTCAGTTTTGAAGGGCATCCCAACAATACGACGAGAGAACATTTACAGGTGTTGTATGACCTTGGATTTAGACGGGTGAGTTATGGTATTCAAGACTTCAATGAAGATGTGCAAAAAGCTATCCACAGAATTCAACCTTTTGAACGAGTTAAAGAAGCGACGGATGTAGCCCGTGAGATTGGCTATACTTCTGTGAACTTTGATTTGATTTATGGCTTACCCCATCAGACAGCAGAGACCATCGCTGCCACTTTTGAAAAAGTAGCCGAACTGATGCCAGATAGGATCGCATTTTATAGCTATGCCCACTTACCAACCTCATTCCCCGCACAAAAAAGCTTTGAGCAATTCCTTCCAAAGGAATCTGAAAAGCGAAGCTTGTACGAAAAAGGAAAAGAAATTTTAGCAGGTATGGGTTATCTGGAAATCGGCATGGACCATTTTGCCTTGCCACAAGATCCACTACATATCGCCAAATTGACCAAAACCTTGCATAGGAACTTTATGGGCTACACTACTTCACCGTCTCGAATTTTGATCGGATTGGGAAATAGCTCCATCTCTGATGTGTACTATGCCTATGCGCAGAATGTCAAGGAAATCGAGCTATACAAAGAACAAATAGCTTCCGGTCATTTTGCCATCAGTAAAGGGCATTGCATGAGTTCAGAAGACATCGACAACAGAAATCTGATTTTACAATTGATATGCAATCAGCAAGCCACCTGGAATTTTTGTTATTACTCGCTCTTAGGAAAGAGAAACTGGGAAAAGCTCAAAACCTTTAAAGAGGAAGGTCTGATTGAGTTTGATGCCACTGGCATCGAGGTACTCCCCGCAGGTTCGCCCTATTTGCGCAATATCTGTATGGTGTTTGATTTACGAATGCAAGCAAGAAACCAAGAAAGATTCAGCTTTAGTAAAGCAATTTGACAGTTCAACCCAGCCTAACCAACCAAAAAGCCCTGAGAGATTGGGGCTTTTTTCTTGATAACCATCAGACCCCATATGGAAGAATTGGTAAACTAGCATTGAAAAAGACATTTGAAAGAAAACAACCTATGCTTTCAAATCCTACAGTAATATTGGTTTAAAACCAGTGAATATAGTTTTATTTACAGGTATACCCAAGGAAGCTTTTCTTATAATTAACCTATCAACGCTCCACAAATACCAGTACCAATCAGGAAATAAATCCCGGCAGCAATAAATAATTTCTTCGCACTTTCTGGTCTAGACTTTAGTCTTGACAAACCAATCAAAACCATAAGGATTGCCGGACCAAGGTAAATGAGGAGTATTCCGATCACTAATAACCATATTTCATCCATCTGTCTAAAAGCTACTAATGTGTGTTTTAAGTTTTTCTAAGTACGCTTGCTTGTCATCCCGATAAAAAAGATTCATTGTCTCAAATGGAATGATTTTATTGTCTTTATTGACAATGTGAACACATGACTTTTTGATTGCCCTCACGTCAAAATTGTAGGCATCTACAAATTGCATAATGATAATTCTGAAAAGATTGTCATAGCTCAGATTTGGTGCTTCCACAAATGGTAAGCAACAGAGTAGACTATGCAATTTGGATGATGCTTTCTCCGTGGATGTCCCCGTGCTAAATATTTCGAACATTTTTTGGTGTAGATCTTCGTCTTGCTCATACACAATGGTGTTTTTTCCATTATCCAGCAAGTCTGCGGGATTGATGTATCTAGTAAGGGGAATATGATTTCCTCCCAATTTCAAAACATACCCCATGACCAAGGCATCAGGATTACAAGGTACGGGAATCAAATCATCAGAAGTAAAGAGTTCTGTCTGTTCCAGTATTTTCCTACGGACTTCTGTAAGCGTAATTCTGTCTGTTTCATGATTGAAATTATCAAGCCTTCCCGCTATTTGTGTGGGTTGAAAAGTCACCCCTCTTACACACGTTTGTTGAAGTGCATAGTCAATTATTTCACCTATTTCATCGTCATTAAGCCCCTTTTGCAAGGTAACTACGAGTGTGGTTGCGAGATTTAATTCATTGAGATGTTGTATAGCCTTCTCTCTGATTTTTCTCAAATTGGCTCCACGCAATGAAACCAATGCCTCCTTTCTAAATGAGTCAAATTGCAAATAAATTTCAAAATCAGGAGAATAGCTTTTTAATCGCTTGGCAAACTCCATGTCTTTTGCAATCTCAATACCGTTTGTATTGACCATTAAATGTTTGATGGGCAATGATTTAGCATAGTCAAGGATTTCAAAAAACTGGGGATGAAGTGTAGGCTCGCCACCGCTTAATTGAACTACATCCGGTTCTTTTTCATTTTCGACAATGGTATCAAGCATGGCTTTGACCTCTTCAAGTGTCCTATGCCTGCCATAATTGGGCGACGAACCGGCATAACAAGTTGGGCAAGTTAAATTGCATCGGTCGGTAATCTCAATGATGGTAAGACAAGAATGTTGTTCATGGTCTGGACAAAGCCCACAATCGTACGGACAGCCATAATGAGTTTTTGTATTGAATTTGTAAGGAGTTTCTGACGGCTTGTTGTAGTTCCTGATATTTTTGTAATAGGCTGCATCGTCTGCAATCAGCACCTTTGAATTGCCATGTTCAGGACATCTTTTCAGCATGAAGACATTGTTATCTTCAAAAACAATTTTAGCATCAATGCGCTTCAAACAAATAGGACACAAACTGATTGTGTAATCGTAATAGGTGTATTTTCTAGTAGGCATTTTTTACTATTTTTTTTAGCGTAGGTGCATAATATATCCAACAAATGACACAAAGCCATTGAATGCTGCTCAATCCCAACACATGAAAAACATTGGGTTTGATGAACTCAATTAGAAAGCGAAAACCAAAGTACGATATCATAAAGAGTTTAAAAAGCAGTCCACTTTCTTGGCTTATAAAGTAGTTGATTTTCTTCAAACCGATAAAGAGTAATATCAAAAATATGATTTCATACATTGCTATCGGATGCCTTGACAATCCATCACCTAGATCCATTCCGGTGATAAAATGGGTTTCAGTCCCATAAGTAAATTCATTAATCCCCGTCAAAAAACACCCGATTCGTCCAATGATGATTCCTAGGATAATTGGGTATGTGAACAGATCTCCTGAAGATTGTTGCTCATGAATGATCTTTTTGGTGAGCTCAACACCGAGTAATCCTCCAAATAGCCCTCCCATGATGGTTTTTGTATTTAGTAATTGAAGTAAATTGTTTGGAGAGAAGGTAATCATTGGATTTTCTAAAAAACCAACGAGTCTTGAACCTATGAAAGCTCCCAAAATTGCTCCGAGGATAATTGAAAGCCTGTTTCCATTTGAAATGGGGTCGATTGATTGCTTACGCAAGCGAACATAGTACCTGTAGGCTGTAAAGAATGCGAGGTATTCTAAGATAAGGTGGATATTGATTTTTGTCCCAAAAACGGTCGGCTCAAATGGTATGGTCAATGTCTTGTCTCTTCATAAACTTTTGACTAATGTAAGCTAATTCCGTCTATATTTTTTGACCCCCGAAAAAATAAAATTAGTTAATACGGTGATTTTTTTTTCCTTGGGCTATACCCTAGCCGATTGCTGATTTTCTATATACCTCTCCATCACATCAATTTCCGTCAGGTATACCAAAAAGCTTTCATACCTACGATTCAATCTCCATGACATACAGTCATCTCTGTCACCGTACCATCCGACTTTACAACAGGTGGCTTAGGACTCCATTGATTCCCAACACCTAAACCACGGACGATAAACAAGATACCGATAAACATCGCAAAGTAAGGGACACTTCGCACGAAGCGCTCGCGCCACACTAAGGGCAAAATCTTACCTGAAAGCATGACTGCAAGCAACATAGGAATCGTGCCTATTCCAAAAAAGAACATATACAAAGCCCCTTCCAAAGGACTTTGCAGAGCCAAAGAGGCAATCAATGCAATATACACCATGCCACATGGCAGTAATCCATTAAGCAAACCCGATGCAAAAAAAGCTTGAGTCCCTCCCCTTTTCAGAAAAAAACCAAGCTTAGATTTCAATTGATTGACCAAACCAAACAAACCTGATTGGGTAATAAAACGCTCTGAACGCTTATAAAAAAATGCCATCGCTAGTATAAGTATCCCCATACCGATGGATATCCACTGCTGGATTCCTGCCAAAGCGAGAGAGAAGCCAACCAGACCAATTACTGCGCCGAGGACAGCATAGGTTAATGTCCTTCCTATATTGTAGATGATTTTATTGGCAATAAACCGGGAGTTATCCTTGGCAGATACAGCCAAAGCTATGGGTCCACACATACCTAAGCAGTGAAATGACCCAAAGAATCCCAGTAAAAATGCCGTCCAAATCATCAGATAGTAATTTTTTTCTCGAGGTAATAGGAAGTTTCATCCTCCACCCAAGTCATTTTGATCTTCCAGTAGCCAGGCTTCAACTCGCTTAAATTGATCGCATTGACCTCTAGATCCTGAATTTCAAATTCCAACTTCTGATCCAAGCGCGCATCCGAAGGTCTGAACAGATGAAGCGTGCCTTTGGCTCCTTTGGGTAAATTCAATTCTATCAAGCGTCGCTGGGCATCAAAAGCCAAAGCTTCATAGTCCAGCATACTCGCATTGACCATTTTATCAATCTGATCTTGATACTTGATCTCTTCCTCGTAATAGTTTTGTGTAACTAAGTGTATGTCATCCTGACGCACACAAATCACCACCATGCTGATAATTATCCCAGCAAAAGCAGTTAATGTTAAAATGATTCCTTTTCCCCAGTCCATTGGTGTAGTGCTTTAGTGATTAGTGATTGGTTGATTAGTGATTGAAGGTCCACGGTCCACTGTCGACAGTTAACGGTTTCGGTGGTGGTTTAAATACGATTATTCTTTTTTACTTCCTGAATCCCTACTTTGTACTTGGTACTTGGTACATTTAAGTGATTGAAGGTCCACGGTCCACTGTCGACAGTTAACGGTTTAGTTAGTGAACAGTGAGTAGTTAACAGTGAGCAGTTTGTGTTCATAATTCAAAATTCAGCGTTCATTATTCGATATTTTGAGATCTCCCTTTTAATATGCAATCTCCTTAGAGGATTACAAATCCTCATTATTCCTCCCCATTCGAGATTACAAATCTTGAACAGCTCTTTATTTAAAGGTCCACAGTCCATATGATACACGAATCGAGTCTTATGACTAGTGTCTTGTATCTTATCTCTCCTACATGAATCCCTACTTGGTACTTGGTACATTACAGTGATTAGTTAATTAAGTGAGTAGTAATCAGTGAAGATACTGCCTCGAGTCTACGACATAGAATCTTGATTTGGCTCTTGTTTCTTGTTTCTTGTCTCTAAACTCTCGCTTCTCGCTTCTAGTCTCTAAACTCTCGTCTCTCGCTTCTAGGATCTCACCTCACCGGTGCCACAAAGCTCGTCTTGATCTTATCAATGACTTCTCCATTCTGAAGCAATAGCAATACTACATCTTCCTGATTTTTACTGATCAGTTGTTGATCTTTGACTAGGAAGAACCTACCTTCAAACTTCGCCTGACCATCTAAGTGCCAGTTTTGATCGCCGATTACTTCCACTTGGAAGCCTTCATTTTCGGTTTTGAAGGATACATCTTGTCCTTTAAATGTTTTATTGATGAATGTGACTTCGTACAAATTACTTACCTGACCACCTTCTCTTTCCTGATAGGTCATTCCTCTAAATCGGGTTACCGTGGCATCCAAGTCAGCGCGTGTAGCCAATAAGGTGACGAATGCAGCCACAAGAACAACCAGCATTCCACTGTAAGCCATTACTCTTGGCGTAATCAGCTTTTGTGTTTTTTCTATAACGCTATTATCGGAGGCATAGCGAATCAGGCCTGTAGGTCTATCTACTTTCACCATGACTTCATCGCACACATCGATACAAGCGGTACAATTGACACATTCCATCTGTACGCCATTACGGATATCTATTCCAGTGGGACATACCTGCACACAAAGCCCACAGTCAATGCAGTCTCCTTTAGGTTTTTCCTCCACTACATTTTTCCTGATCATTCCTCTTGGCTCGCCTCTCACATGGTCATAGGTTACATTAATGGAGTTGGCATCCAGCAATACTCCCTGTAAACGTCCATAAGGACAGACTACAATGCATGCCTGCTCTCTAAACCACGAAAAGACAAACAAGAAAACACCCGTGAATGCCATCAAACCAATAAATCCAGCCATGTGTTCGGTGGGAGGCTGCGTTACAATTGCTTTCACCTGATCAATCCCAATCAAATACGCCATAACCGTATGGGAAATTAACAAGGAGATCAGTGTGAAAATGGTCATCTTTAATCCCTTCTTCCGTATCTTTTCCCCATTCCATGGCATTTCATCCAGCTTCCGCTGCTGATTGGCATCCCCTTCTATCCAGTATTCGATTTTACGGAAGACCATCTCCAAAAAGAGTGTTTGCGGGCAGGCCCATCCACAAAAGACACGACCAAAAACAGCGGTAAAAAGAATAATGAATACGAAGAAGATCAACAACAGGAAAATCAATATATGGGTATCCTGGGGCCAAAAGGCAGCTCCAAAAATGATGAACTTCCGCTCAAATATATTGAATAGCATATATGGTCGTCCATCAACTTTGATAAATGGACCCACAAAGAGAATAGCAAGCAATACCCAAGAAAGATAGGTTCTCCAACGATAAAACTTACCGCTGACTTTTTTGGGGTAGATCCAATTACGCTTCCCCTCGGCACTGACCGTGCCCAAAGAATCTCTGAATTTTTCAGGATCTAGATTGGGATTAATTTTGCTCATGATAAACGTGGTGTTTAAATTGTCTCAGTTGTGGTGTGATGGGACAATTGTATCCCGATGGTCTGAAAGACCATCGGGAAATTATCTGACTTACAATGCTTCAGCTATAGCCTCTTCAGCAACCGCTTCCGAAGACTCATCTTCTTCCGCTTCCGGTATATATTTTTCACCTTGAGGCTCCTTCGGATTTGCCGGAGTAGTACCTACTAGGGTCTTGATATAACTGGAAACTTGTTGCATTTCTTCGGGGCTCAACTGATCATCCCAAGGAATCATCCCTTTCGCTGGGACACCATATTTCACAATTCGGAAAATATCATTGATACTTCCACCATGAATCCAATACTCATCCGTAAAGTTAGGACCAACACCTCCACCTCCATCTTGAGCATGGCAGGCAGCACAGTTCATGTCATAGATACTTTTACCTGCTGCCAGAGCTGATGCACTTTGATCAAACTCTACATTGAATTCATCAATCAAATTCAATAAAGTAGCTTGATATGCTTCAATTTTGATGGCTGCTATACGCTGCTCTTCTGCATATTCTTCCAGTTGGGTTTTGCCCAGACCTAATACGGAATAGTAAACAAAGTAGCCTATACCAAATGCGATGGTAATGTAGAACACATTCGCCAACCAAGGTGGCATGTGATTATCCAGTTCGACGATACCATCATAGGAGTGGTCCAACATCAATTCTTTCTCCTCTTTACTTCCTACAGGTTTCATTCTGCCGACGATATAGTTCAATTTGAACTCATCCCACCAGCTTGGCTGTGCTGCTAATTCAGGATTTTCTTTCTTGAATACAGCTACCATGAAGCTCATCAAGTAGATCATCAGCAAAAGCAATAAGATAATCACGAAGAGTACCACTCCAAGGATAATCAATATGGTTACTTGACTACTGTCGAGGTCTTGAAGACCGCTCACCCAACCGATATCACTAGTTTGGGCAAATCCTGGTAGGGTCATGAACATCCCTATCAGTAGTAATAGTAAGACTTTAAACTTTTTCATAGCCGCTGTTCTTTTCTGGTTTATCACTGAAAGGCATGTCTTTCATGTAATTGATATATTTTTTATCAGTCGTAATCACCCAGATAAACATCCCCACAAAGAAGATCACAAAGATCAATAAAGAGATGATAGGGTAGATTTCTATATGCTCAATAGAATTTAAAATATCCTTTTTCATAACTCAGAGAATTAAGGGTTAGAAGCTGTTGTCTTTTTGATATCTGTACCCAAGCGCTGCAAGTAGGCAATCAAAGCCACCATTTCAGACTCTGGCATGACTGAAATTCCTGACTCCTTCAGGTTTTTAACAATTCCATCCGCCTGAACCATCAAATCTGCATTTGCTTGATATTCGTAATCATCAGGGTAAGGAACACCCAATTTTCTAAGTGTAGTGATTTTGGCAGGAACTACCGAATGATCCATCAGATTATCCGCCATCCAAGGATACGGAGGCATCAAGGAACCTGGAGACATACTGGTAGGATCTACCATATGGTTATAATGCCAGCTATCAGGGTATTTCCCTCCCACTCTATGTAAATCTGGTCCTGTTCGCTTAGAGCCCCATAAGAATGGCCTATCATAAACAAATTCACCTGCTTTGGAGTACTCACCGTAACGCTCTGTTTCCGAACGGAATGGACGGATCATCTGAGAGTGACAGCCCACGCAACCATGAGAAATGTATAAGTCTCTTCCTTGCAATTCTAATGGCGTATAGGGTTCTACAGTAGCGATTGTCGGTACATTCGACTTCACCAAAATGGTTGGGATAATTTCTACCGCACCACCAATCAAGATGGCAACAGTAGCCAAAACAGTAAAGAAAACTGGTTTTCTTTCCCATGCTCTATGCCAAAACTCTCCATCGTGTGCTACATGTGGCTTCAATGCAGGAGCTTCATCAGCTTCCTCTGCCATAAATGTTCCTTGCTTGGCTGTTTTCACCATGTTATACACCATCAGGAAGGCACCAGACAAATAAAGTAGCCCACCAAATGCTCTCAACATATACATAGGTACAATCTGAATGACAGTCTGAAGGAAGTTAGGATAAGCCAAACGACCTGCTTCTGTAAACTCTTTCCACATTAAAGACTGAGTCAATGCTGCTACGTACATGGGAAGTGCATAGAATATAATACCCAAGGTACCTAACCAGAAGTGTGTAGTGGCCAATTTAGTTGAATACAAGTTAGTCTTCCACATCTTTGGCCATAACCAATACAACATGGCAAAGGTGAAGAAACCGTTCCAACCCAAACCACCAATGTGCACGTGTGCTACGATCCAGTCAGTATAGTGAGCAATAGCGTTTACGTTTTTCAAGGAAAGCATTGGGCCTTCAAAGGTTGCCATACCATAAGCGGTCACAGCTACCACCATAAATTTCAACACAGGATCTACACGTACTTTATCCCATGCACCTCTAAGGGTAAGCAAACCGTTCACCATACCACCCCAAGATGGAGCAATCAACATCACGGAGAATACTACCCCTAATACTTGCGCCCACTCTGGGAGTGAGGTATATAATAAGTGGTGAGGACCTGCCCAGATGTATAAGAAAATCAGAGACCAGAAGTGCACAATGGATAGTTTGTAAGAATAAACAGGTCTATTGGCTGCTTTTGGTAGGTAATAATACATCAATCCAAGGAAAGGTGTGGTTAAGAAAAATGCCACAGCATTGTGACCATACCACCATTGAACCAAGGCATCTTGAACCCCTGCATATGCAGAGTAACTTTTAAAGAAACTAACAGGTAATGCCAGAGAATTGAAAATATGAAGTACCGCAACAGTGACGAATGAGGCTAGGTAAAACCAAATAGCCACATACATATGTTTTTCTCTTCTCTTAATAAGTGTACCAATCATGTTAGCACCAAAAGCTACCCATACTACTGCAATCAATATATCAATTGGCCACTCCAATTCTGCATACTCTTTAGAGGATGTGATCCCAAGAGGAAGCGTGATTGCAGCCAATAAGATAATTAATTGCCAGCCCCAAAAGTGGAACCAGCTAAGGGCTTTATTCCACATGGGTGCCTTTAATAATCTAGGCATAGAATAATAGATCCCTGCAAAAATTGCATTCCCCACAAAGGCAAAGATCACCGCATTGGTGTGCAATGGTCTGATCCTACCAAATGTGGTGTAGGGATTTCCTAGGTTAGCCTCGGGTAAAAACAGCTGGGTTGCAGCTAGTACCCCGACCAACATCCCGACGATACCCCAAGCAATGGTGGCTACGCCGAAGTACTTAACAATCTTGTTATCGTACTTAAACTGTTCTAGAGTTGTTCCTGACATACGTTACTTCTTTTTTGTTGATGGTACTTGTTTATCTTTTTTGTTTGGTTGATTTTCGAATAATATCCGAATGGCAGGAGTATGACTATCGTCAAACTGTCCCCCCTTCATCGCTTTGAAAAAGAGAAAAAGGAAAGTCCCTGCAAGGATTAGACTGATGGCAATGAGTACAAAGATTACTTCCATACTTACCAGATTTGAGGTTTAAGCCCACGTTTGTAGGCCAAATAATTGGTCGTCACAGTGGTAAACACCACCACTGAAATACTGGAGATGGGCATCAAAATCGCACAGAATACAGGGCTGACCAAGCCTTGCACAGCGAAGAATACTCCAAATGCGTTATAAGTAAAGCTCAGTCCAAAACTGGCTTTGATGATATTTCTACTGGTTTTGGCAAATTGCAAGAAGCGAGGTAACTTTTGTACCATGGCAGCATCCATAATGGCATCAGAAGCAGGAGAAAAATTAGTAATACGATCCGTTAAGGCTATCCCCACCTGACTTTCTTTCAAGGCCCCTGCATCATTCAACCCATCACCCACCATCAAAGTCTGAACGCCAGACTGATTAAGGTTTTTGATATACGCTAGCTTATCCTTAGGACTTTGATTGAAATTCATCAATACATCCTGACCAAAGGTTTCTTGAAGGTTATCGCGCTCATGATCTTGATCACCGGAAAGTAAGTGTACAGAAGCATGTCCTTGGATTTCCTCTACCACTTCGGCAATTCCTTCTCTCAATCCAGAGAGAATGAAAAAATATCCAAGCACCTGCTCTTCAATAGCCAAGAAGACCAAGTTCCCGCCTGAAGGAAGTTTTTCCATAGTAGCTCCAACGAATGTCGCCGAGCCTAATCGGATGCTTTGTCCTTTGTAGGTAGCTTCCAATCCCTTTCCAGGGATTTCCAAAACCTGTGGAAGTGTAAATGTTTGTACTCCCTCTAACCAAGAATTGATGCGATTACTCAAGGCATGAGTGGATTGAGTAACCATTCCTTTGATCAAAGACTTGGTTTCCTCAGATAATGCCTCTCCTTTATAAGTCACAGAAGCTCTAGCAGGATCTGTAAGTGTCCCTGTTTTATCAAACACGACTGTATCTACTCTTGCCAATCGCTCGATTACCTGTGCATTTTTCAAATAAAACTTCCCTTGTCCAAATACCCGCAATGTATTCCCCAAGGTAAATGGAGTAGACATAGCCAATGCACAAGGGCAAGTAATGATCAATACAGAGGTGAATGCAAGCACAGCAGTAGAAACCTGTCCAGCATAAGCCCAATAGGCAAAAGCTAAGATGGCTATGAAAATGACAGTGAATGTAAATTTCCCTGATATACGGTTAGCTAAGGAAGCTAAATCCTGCATTTTATCTTTTTCGAAGCTTTCATTATTCCACAAGTCTGTCAGATATCCTTGAGAAGGAGACTTCTGCACAGTCAATGTCAAGGCATTTCCTTTTTGTCTTCCACCTGCATAGATGAGCTCGCCTTTTTGCTTAGCCACAGGCACTTCCTCGCCCGTCACAAAACTATAATCTATATAGGCCTCTCCCTCCAACAAAATGCTATCTGCGGGAATCAATTCCTCGTTGCGAACCTTGATAATATCTCCCACCTGAAGCTTGATCAATGGAATGACTTCTTCTCTATCGCGCACCACCTTGGTTACAGCAATTGGAAAGTAAGACTTATAATCTCTATCAAATGAAAGGGTATCGTAGGTCTTTTGCTGATAGTATTTACCTATCAACAAGAAAAATAAGAGACCTCCTAAGGTATCCATATACCCTTCATTGCCCAATGCGAAAATATCAAAGAGGCTATAACCAAAAAGTGTCACAATCCCAATGGCAATGGGTACATCCATATTGACCGCTTGATTACGGATGGAAAGCCATGCAGATCGATAGTAATCAGTAGCAGCATAGAAAAAGACTGGTAAGGCCAAAAACACATTCAAATAATTGAAGGTCTTTTTAAAACCATCTCCCAATAACTCGGCCTCTGCAAAATACTCCGGAAGCGAAAACAACATCATGTTACCGAAGCAAAAACCAGCAACGGCTAATTTCTTGATCAGGTTTTTATCCGAAATCTCTGGTTTCTTCTTGTCAGAATCAGCCAAATTAATGGAGGGCTCATAGCCGATTCTAGAAAGCAACTGCACCAATTCTTTCAGACTGATTTGTTGCTGATGATATTTTACCTGAACTTTTTTCTTGATAAAATCTACCCGACCAGAAATTACACCTGTATGTAGCTTATGCAAGTTTTCTAGCAACCAAATACATGAGGCACAGTGGATAAGGGGAATAAAAAAAGTAATATGAATTTCGTCTTCATTTTTGAAATCCACCAATTTATTGATGATATCCTGATCGTCTAAATAGTCAAATCGATTGTCTTTTCCTTGCTTGGCCTTTTGACTGATACCTGGGGTTTCGGCAATGTCATAGTAACTGCATAACTCATTTTCAGAAAGCACTTCATATACCAATTTACAGCCCGAACAGCAAAATTCTTTCCCATCAAAATGGAGAATTTCTTCCTTGCACGCTTCGCCACAATGAAAACAGGCTTGATATTCGGTAATCGGCTTCACTGGTACTGGGTTACTCATTTTTCCTAATTTACAAATTATTCTATTGAATATATGACCGATGTCATATTTTTTTATCAAAACGAGAGATAAAATGCCAAACGATCATACCACATACCACCCTTGTAAAAGTGAAAAAGTACTTTAGCTAAGTCCGTCTGATAGTTTTTAGTTGTCACCAATAATGTACACTGATGTTTCACTGCATAAGACCAAAAGTCTCCAATCCTAGAGAAATTAAATTTGATAAATGAGGTTTCGTCAGTAGCCGCAGTCACCAATTGTACGATTTCTTGTTCTTCCCTCAACTTAGATTTTGGAATAAAAGAAGGGGAGATAATGGTCGCTTTGCTGTTCTTAATAGTATGTTCAAATAAGGAAATAAAATTTCGGATCAATTTGGCAGATGCAGGGGTGCCGTCGTAGTGAAAAAGTAAGCGGTCCATTGATAAATGTTTATCGTATAGTAGGACTGGAACATGACAAGGATCTTCTTCCAATGCCTTAGGATGGTCATGTTGATGTAACCAATCCAAAACTTCTGGTAGATGAACCGTGAATAAAGTAGGTTCTTGATGCGGGCTACAAGCCAAAGACTCCCCATCTGACAATAGATGTTCTGAAAAACCCGCAGGCAACTTGTCACAGTAGTGTGTAGAGACGATATCCTCTGGCACTACAAATCTTAACTTATGATCCACTTTTCCCTGCATAACCAAAATATTTCTTACAAATCTAAAGGCTATGCTTCTGAGAGAAGGTGACATTGAGAAGGTCAAAACATGATTAATATCATGTTTTGAATTCGAATAAAAATGCTAATAAAAAATTTCAAAGCAAATCTTATGAAGGAGATGGAATGGGCAATCTCAACTAAAACAATGCGGTCACTTGCATACGCCCAATATGAACTAATCTATTGAGGCCTTGCGAGTTTCTCCCCTCATACACCACATTCATCTGGAGTCCCTCCCCTATTTTTTGTAACCAATTGAAGGTCCAAGTCACATTATTTCCTGGAGTCAAGGCCTGCAACATCTCATAACCCGCTGGTGTATTGGGCTGTCCATTATAATCAATGTACACATATTTCACATTGGTATTGATGGTGGTTTTGATGGCTTTTGCGTAGCGTAAGTCTAGTGATACTTCATTTAATCTAGATCGCTCATTGATTTCCACATTGGCCAAATTTTCTTTAAAGGTATATTGGTACATCATAGTGGTCCGGAAAAAGGTATTGGGCTGCCAAGCAAATTCTGGCCCAATTGCACGCTGGGCAATATTGAAACTTCGGTTTTCCAAAAAATCAGAATCCGCAATCCTTACCCCGCTCACGAGCAGCATCCTTGCATTAAACTGCTGTCCAAAGCTTGTCCGGGTGTTTAGTCGCAAATCCTGCTGTTTCAAATCATCGAAACCTCCAGCCAATAACTGCTTATTTTGACTATCAAAGATGGAGAAGTCAAAACCATACTTTGCAGAAGCTCTATTGAAGAAAAAACTAGATCTAATCACCTGTCTCACTGAAATCAAATCCTCCTGTGCAAAAGCTCCCACAAAGGGATTAATTCTATCCCAAAAACCATCAGAAGTAATCTTTTTTTCTATACTTACACTGGTAGTATTCGAAAACTTTTGGGCAAACTTTTTCAAGCCCTGCTCTTTTCTCCAAGCATCTGGAAATTTGGCATTGACACGATAGTTAAATATGGTGGTGTATGCTTGAACAAATTCGGTCGTGGGAACAAAGATTTTGATAAAGTTCTTTTCCTCGGGGTTGATCGCAATAAAAAATTCATTCAACTGCTGTATCCCATCCCCATTATCATCTCGCCATGTATGTGTACCCTCTCCAGTAGGCACTGGCAGAAAAATAAATTCTCTCCGAAACTCCCGTCCATTCCCCAAAGCATAGCTTAATTCATTCCGAATATTCCCCTTCCAAAAATTACCCAAGTAATCTATTTTACCCAACACGGTGGTCTCTCGCTCATTTTCCAATCGCAAAAACGCCAACTCCCTATAGGTAAACGTTGCACTGACATCATGTGTACCAAAACGCCTCTTCAGCCCAAACATAGTTTGAATTGCCTCAGTATCCGCCTCAAGCGCGCCTGCTACAGGAAACTTATCTTCTCTCATAGAAGCATTTATAAAAAATGAATAAGCCAAAGAATCATTGCTCTTGAGGTACACCAAATGCTCACGAAAATTCATCGCTGTACTGATCACCGAGTCAGTTTCCACATTTCTGACGGCATTTTCATCCAACATAAATCGGTAACCAGGAACAAGTACTTTGGAACGATAGCTAATATCTCCAGTATAGCGCAACCAACTGGAATTGAGGTCTCGGATATCTGAATCCAAGTAAAAGAAGTCATTTTTCATTACCAAGCGAGACCCAATTTCCTGATTCCAAGTCGCTAGGTGTTGGAATCCCGATTGGATCGCTCCCCTATTCCTCCAATTGAGCCGGTATTTCATGATATTATTGGCATCTTTTGAGAGGCCAACCTCTGTATTAAAAATCCGTTCGTGTCCCGACAGCAACATATCCTCAGGAGACAAACTCCAATCTCTATCAAATTCAATGAAGCGCAATCGGTCTATAAAACTAAAATGAGCAGAATTGTACTCAAATTCTGTCAGTGAACTGAATCGATACCCTTTGAGCTTCTCCAAAGGTCTATTTTCCGAAAGAATACCCGATTTGATACCCATCCCTCTATTTTCCTCATTATCTATGGCAGAAAAAAGGTTTCGATCCGAATTAGAAACAGCTACTTCTGTATATACTTGCTCATAAGGGCTCAACTTGTACCGAGACCCAACTGTAAACATCTGATTTTTATTAGGTGCAGGCATGGGTGAAACGATTGAAAAATTCCCCTGAGATACCCCGTCTATCGGCGGACGGAATGCAAAAACTTGTCCATTGGCCAGTTGTTGTTCCCGTACATAATCCCCATTGCCTTGACCGACTTCCGAGAAGCTAATAGCAAAGAATGCCTCTTCAGGATTGGTTGAATACTCAAAAAAGACCAAAGGGTTTCCCTGATTATCTACACTTTGCACTCGTCGATATAAAATCCTATTGGGGTCAAATGCAACAGAATCAATTCTCGGCACAACAGCATCTTGTACATTATTACCCACGGAAGCTAAGAGTCTGCGCTCATTTTCCGTAAAATCGAAAAATAAGGGTCTATTTCTATTATCCTGCTCCCGATAGAAATTCATATAGAAAGAGAGCTTATCCGTCTCCTGAATATGATTTACTGCCAATATAGATCGCTGAAAGTTCCGCTCCGCAAACTCATAATCAATCCGAACACGTGAATATTTTGTAATCAAAACTTTGGGAGTGAAGGTAATTTCACCCTGATTGTAATCAATCACATAATCATAATTAAATCCCCTCTGCAACTGTACCCCATCCAAAAATACTCGCTCAGAATTGGCCATAATAATTACAAACCGCTCATTTCCGGGGCCTTGGATTCGATAGGGACCAAGCGTTCCTTCCTGTATTTCCAATTCTATAGAGGCAAACCTCCCTTTGGCTACAGAGGCTGCTGCTTGGGTAGATGCTTTCCATTTGTCTCCTACATTGTATTGCGTAGTGATTTGCACACCTTGCACGTTTTTGTAGTAGCGAAGAAATTCAGATTTCCGCTGTTGCAAGACAACATCACCTGCTGCGAGGTTAAACTGATCATTGTATAACTCTACAAGCACATTATCAAAATCCTGTAATTGCTGGGTATTCCCTTCTGGCTGAAAAGGTACATTTTGATCCGAAATACTCGCTCGAATATTGAGATTTTCTGCCAGTTCCCCACTCATTTGCAGATTTAGGGAGGAGTTAACAAAGAGGTTTTGAGTATTCCCAAAAGAGACTCCTCTTGTCAGATTACCGGATTTGGTCAAATTGGAGGATGAAAATAACTCTTCCCTGAAATCAAAAGTAGGAATAGCAGCCACTCTTCTATCCCTGAATTGAGCCATGGAATCATAATCCGTCATCAGTGTCCTCCTTGCAAAGCTTTGATGAAAAGCGATGGGAAAAGTGCGGTAACAAAAATTTAATGAATCTGGCATAGACGGTTCCAGGCTCACTTGAATCCTGCCTGTTTTCAAATCATAGCTGAATTCAAAAGACTTTCCTGATTGGTCCCTAACCTGTATACTTTCTTCAAGTACAGAGAGACTATCCAAAAGAAAAGCTTGTCTAAACACCTCCTGAGAAAACCATTTACAGGTTTGTTCCTGGGCCATACTTGCCGCGGTACTCAGCACAAGCAATAGGATACAAAAGAAAAACCTTAAATGAATCATGAATACAGGATTAGTATTCCCTAAGTTACAATTTTTGACTAATAGCTCGCATGGGAACAGTTATTGGCTTTGAATAAGAGGAAACTTGAGAAAGAAGGTACTACCTTCACCTTCGACTGTCTCAAACCAAATTTCACCTCCAGCAGTTTCTGCACCACGCTTTGCAATAGCCAAACCTAACCCAGATCCCTCGGATTTGGTGCTGAAATTTGGAATAAAAATCTTATTTCTCAGCGTTTCCGGAATCCCTTTCCCATTGTCCTTGACAGCAAGAATAGCACAGGATTCTTCCAGGTAAAGACGCAGTTGGATCACCGGTTTCTTTCTTCCTTCGACTGCTTGAATCCCATTGATGATCAAGTTTGAAATGATTCGTCCAAATAATTGATCATCACCTCTGACGTTAATCGTTTGCAGATTGGTTTCGTCTGAGAATCGAATCATTCCCTTATCACGGGACTTAAAAAGTTCAATTGCATCCGCTACCACCTTTTTGAAGTCCATTACCTCATTTTTTGGTAAAGGCATTTTGGCAAAGGTTGAAAAAGATGTGGCAATATCGCTTAGGGTATCCACCTGATGAATCAGCGTTTCAATCGGACGCTTGAGCATGGATGGGTCATCTATTTTATTCTCCACCTGCAATCGCAACAAATGCTGTAAGGTTAGTTTCATTGGAGTCAGAGGATTTTTAATCTCATGGGCTACCTGCTTGGCCATTTCTCTCCATGCAGTCTCTTTCTCCGTTTCCGAAAGTACCTTTTTACTTTCCTCCAGCTTGAAAAGCATATTATTATACTCATTCACCAATAAGCCAATCTCATCTCGAGTGGGCCAATACATGGGTTCGTTATCCTCCAATCCTGTCATTTTTAATTTTTGTGTCAACAACTTGAAAGGATTGGTAATCTGTTTGGAAACAAAATAGGATACAAACAAAAAGAGAATAAAAACCAGCACAAAGATATTGACGATATTACTCAATACATCTGCAATCAAGCGATCTAACTCCTCCTCACTTTCAAAAAAAGGAACAGCAATAATCGCTTGTATCCGTTCACCATCTGAACTTCTAATAGCGGCATACACCGTCTTGAAGTTTAACTTCCCTACACTTTCATACAATAAGGCAATATTATTTTCCTTTTCTACTATCTCAATAATTGCCCTAGGGTTGATTTTTCTGGAGATAATCCGCTTGTCAAAAATCGTTGGTTGAGAACTATATAACATACCCCCTGATGCTGCATACACATTGATTTCTGTGTTAGAAGTAGCTGAAAGACTATTAACAGCCTCTGGAAATTCATCTCTAAAACCTATACCAGCATCCTGTCGCTCTAAAATTGTAGTCAAATTATCCCTAAGAATGGTTACTTTTTCCAGATATTGCCTGTCTAGTTCCTCTTGATAAGAGTTGGATAGCAAGCCAATGATAATAATGGAGATAATCAGGATGGGGAAAAAGAAAGCGAAATTGAGATACATCTGAAGCTTAGTAGCAAAATTAAACTCAAATCGTCCAAAGCCCAGAATAAAGGCATTGACCAACATGCTTATCAAGGTCAAAATGATAAAAAAGATAAACAGGAGTGAAATATCTGCAAATATGTAATATATTGGGTAAATAGGAGAAGACACAATCACGGTCTTCACTCCATCTTGTACTCCAATGTGGTGATATCCTTTTCTGTAAATCCCCCTGCCAAATAATTCAGGTTCTTGCCAAAACGTTTCCAATGAAGCCATCCTGTAATTAAACACCCCCACTGTATACTGCAACTCATCCTCCACAAGTACGGCATAATCATAGGACTGCTCATTGTAAAAATTAGAATAACGGTTATCCAACAATAACTTGGGAAATACTGCACTTGGCAACACCCTTAACTGCTGCATCTCTAGAAAGACTGTGCCCAATAGATTCCCCTCCCTATACAAGGGGACAAATACCGCATAAAGCTTGCTTAAAACATCTCCACTGGTAATACTTGGCATATACAAATCACGTACTGGGGTAGCATAATCACTTTTCACATAGGCCAACCGGAGGTCTTGAAGAGTAGTGGCATCTTCTCTGTTCAATATGTTATCACCATTGGTATTGAAAACCTTAATTTTTATAGCATATTGATCAAAGTAATTGGGTAAATGAATTCTTCTGATTTTTCGTTCGATTCCCTCCTTTGGTTGGAAAGGGTCATTGATGGCAGACTTGATAAATAGGTCTTGACGGATCTTATCCATCACATCCGTGAGAAGAAACTCAGCCATGAGGTCATTTTCCAATAATTGTTGTGTTCCAAATCTCTCTTTACTTTCTATTTCCCGCTCCAAATACACCTCATAAGAAGCAATGCCTGTGATCAATGCGGCGATAAAGCAACCAAAAAAGAATGTTAAAAAAGTAGATAAACCAATGCGCTCTACATTTTTAAATAATTGAAAGCCTATCACAGGTCCCAAAAACATGATATGAACCCCAACAATTATTGCCCAAATCCAATTTACCCAAATCAACGCAACACCAAGTGGAAGAAAAAGAATAAATAGAACCTGTAGGGCTTGCTTTTTTTCTATAGAGCTATCACCCAATATAACTTTTAAGCCAAAAAGGTTGAACAGCAAGTAAACAGAGCCTCCAAAAAAAATAATCAGTAGCGACAATCCTTTAAATAAATCAAAAGAAGGCAGACTAAGAATATTCAGCTCCCACTGGGAATTGGTAAGAATATTGACATACAGACTATAAAACAACACCAATAAACCAAAGGAAAGGATATAAGCAAAAATTAGTTTCAACCAATAGGAAAACTTAGCCTTAGACATCAATACCAAAAAATGAAAATCAGGAAAGGCCAGAACCCGAAGCACCATTCCAAATACCAACATCACTGAGAGCATATTGAGTAACAAATCCCCTAAGCTAGGATTGAACCAAGAGGATGCATACTGCACCGAGTCAAACAAAGCAAAATCAAAATACTCCTTGGGAAAGCTCAGGGCCAACATCGACGCTCTTACTATGACCAATATCAAAATGGTATAAGCAATAGCTCTCCAATGCTGTCCTTTGCTCCAAAGGGAACGAACTAAATCAACAGACAGAATTGCTATTAAACCAAGTAGAGAAAAGAAGAATATCAATACTGGAATATTTCTAGACTCCCCTATAGATTGGTAATTTTCCAAAAAGGATACGTAAAATAAGGGTTCTCCTTTAGTTCCTAAAATGGGAATACCCCGATCACTTTGCTCACTAACAATAACAAAATCACCAGAGCCAAATAAGTCTTCATTATAGCCAGAAGGCAAATACTCATTTTGCACCACTGAATTGAGAATCAAAGGATAGACCTGAAGTAATCGATATGAGCGGTTATTCCTGGTAAAACGTCGTAGTTTGCTAAAAAACACTCCTTCCCTTGTTTCAAGAATATAAGGGTTTACACTACCCTGAACACTTTCATAATCCGGGATAAATAGGAAATCTGACCAAAAGATCAATTCTCCTGTTTCGGAATAAACAAAATACGGATGATTGGAATCAATATAGAGACTCGTGAAGTCCATATCATCCTCTGGACGGTTTTTCATGAGAATATCAATGAAATCCGAATCAAAGGAGGACTCAATCATTTGGATTTTTTCAGAAATCGGGAGTGCATAGCGCTTTTCCGGATCAGAAGAAGAAAAATCAACCAAAAACACAAATACCAACCCTATCACTACAAGAGCAAAGGTGACTAATAATGGTTTGGTTCGTGTATTCATGGATTAAAAGTAAAAAAGCAAAGTTTAGATTCAAACTTTGCTTTCTCTTTTAAAATTTATCACCGTGAAAAACGAATTTGGTTTTCCGCTGTTTTGCGTTTTTATACCAGAGATACCCTATGATCATAGCAATAGTATAAGGCGCTGCCAACAAGTAAAGGATACCTTTATTTAAACCTGCGCCTATGGAGGTATCACCATTACTAACGTTTATTTCTACCGTTGCTCTACACATAGCACACTGCGCATAGGCAGGCAACTGAATCAATAAAAAACCTACGGCCAATAAAATCACTCTTTGCAAACGCTTCATACTTCCATCAATTAAAAGGTGTAATAAGGACTTATCATTAGATACACCAAAACACCCGTTACGGTTACATATAACCAAATGGGATATGCAAATTTAACAATTTTTTTATGCTGTGCACGCTTATCCATGTAGCCATAGTAGTATGCTAGGAGAATAGGAAACAATGCTACAGCTGCAAGAATGATATGTGAAATCAAAATAAAATAATAGACAGGTCTAATCCAACCTTCCCCACCAAAGGTAGTACTTTCGGCCGTGGCATGATAAATTACATAGGAGACCAAAAAAATCGCTCCTAGACCAAATGCACTAGTCATGGCAGTTCTATGCAATTGGACATTACCATTTTTGATAAATACCAAAGCCAAGACGAGGGCAAAAGTAGCCGCAGTATTGATAACTGCATTCAAATGGGGAAGGAAAAACACCCAATCAGAAGCTACATCTATCTTGGAAGGCATAAACAAGAGAATAGCTACCACTACAGGCACAGCTATTGCAATAACTGTAATCCACTTAAGGATACCTTTATCTTCGGATTCGAAGGTTAACTTATTTTCCATGTAACAGGATTTTTGTTTCTAATATTAATCGATCAACTTCTTCTCGGGTAGTCCCACTGTAATATCCTCTGATACGTCCAAATTCATCCACCAAGACGAATTTATCGCTATGAACAAAGTCATCTGGGACTCCATATCCATCAAAGGTAGGTAGTACAAACCCACAACGTGCAAGACTATAAATTTCTTCTTTATCTCCCGTAAGAAAATGCCATTTATGAGAAGCTAAGTGTTTTTGGGCATAGCTCTCTAAAACTTCCTGGGTGTCAAACTCAGGATCTATTGATATGGAGTAAATCTGAACATGAGGATTATCTTTAAAAGCATCATCCACTCGTTCCATTTCAGAAGACATCACTGGACAAATACTTGGACAGGAAGTAAAGAAGAAATCAACGATAGTGATTTTACCTTCCATTTCAAATCGGCCTACTTGCAAGCCTTTATTAGAGGTGAAAGTAAAATCAGGAATAATATGTTGAACCCCTTGTTGGTGGTCACATTCCATAAATAAATCATTTGGAATACCATCGACATAGAATACATCAATATCGTACTTATTGGATCCAAATGTTCGTAAGAATACAATGATAACAATAGGAATCAACAAGATACAGAGTAATACGAAGCCTTGTAATATGCGTAAACTTTTCATAAGTACTTTGAATGGTAAACAAAAAAATAGGTTAAAGTTCTCACCTTAACCTACTTTTTTTACAATTTTATTTAAATATTACCAACGAACCATGAAGACATCACTGCCCTCCCTAATCATTGCAATAACAAACCAAAGTAGGAAAATCAAAGGAACTACAATTGAGTAGAACAATGGTTTTGCCTCTTCACCCAAGTGCATAAAATCCATCATAATGTATTTAGCCTTCCAAATCGTCAAAGCAATGAAAAGCAAATAGAGAAATATACCTCTTGGAAGTGTGAAGGCGAAAACAAGCTCAATGGAAGTCAATACAAATAGAATTCCGGCCGTCTTCCACAGTTTTTTGATTTTTGCCTCATCTCGAGGGATTACAACCAATTTATTTTCTTGAGAAGCCATAATAGTTCAATTAATTAGGTTAGATCAAATAGAAGAAGGTGAATACGAATACCCAAACAAGGTCAACGAAGTGCCAGTACAATCCGATTTTTTCAACCATTTCGTAGTGACCTCTTCTTTCATACACTCCGACAGCTGCCTGATAGAAGGCCAAGAACAATAAGAATACACCTATGGTAACGTGGAAACCATGGAATCCGGTTATAAAGAAGAATAATTGTGCAAAGGCAGCGGGACCATATTCATTTACAGTTAAGTTAGCACCAAAAACGGTTTCAGTGACTACTTGCCCCATTTTATTCACGTAAGTTATTACCGAACCACCGTCAGTACCATGAATGAAGTGAGACCACTCCCAAGCCTGACAACCTAAGAAAGTAGCACCACCCAAAATTGTCCACAACAACCACTTTACAACATCATTTCTATCGTTTCTGTGACCTGCCTCTACCGCCAATACCATGGTGATAGATGACATGATCAAAATAAATGTCATCAAGGTTACAAATACCAATGGTAAATGCATACCATGAAAGAAAGGAAAAGCATCAAAAACTAAATCAGGTACTGGCCAATATTCATTCGATCCAACAAATCCATCAGCAGGACCAGCATACCCTGGATAACTGACTCTGATCGCTGCATAGGCAATCAAAAATGCGGCAAAAGTGAAGATATCGGAAAGTAAGAAAAACCACATCATGAGTTTTCCATAACTCGCTTTGAGAGGCTCATTACCTCCTCCCCAGATTCCTCTTTTTGGGCTTAACCCAACAGTAGTTGCAGTTGTCGACATATGTGTAAGTTACTTTTAATGATTCAATAATAAGAACATAAATAGATACAACCAAAGCCCCCCTAAGAAATGCCAATAGTTCATACACATTTCAAGACTGATCATATTTTTGGAATGTACCTTGTAATTAAAGGACGAAATTAATACAATAATTAGAAATATCACACCACTAATTAAGTGTATTGCATGCAATCCAGTAAAGATATACAAGAAAGAGCCCGCAGGATTCCCTACAAAGTATACATCCCTATCCACCAACGCAACCCACGAATACCACTGAGAGACCAAGAAAGCTACCCCAAGGATACTAGTAATTACCATCCCTGTTTTCACAGCACTCAGCTCATCTTTTTTTGCAGAAAGATACGCCCAATGCAAAGTCAAACTACTCAATACAATAATTACGGAACTGTACCAGAAAATTTGAGGTAAGTCAAATTCTAACCAATTACCCTCAGATTGTCTAACGATATAGGCACTTGTAAGAGACGCAAAAATCATCACCACCGTTACAATAAACAACCATAATGCAAACTTTTTAGGATGCATAGAGATTGGTTGTTCTGCCCCTTCTATATATGCAAATTTCTCTTCCATATTAAACTTTATCCAGCAAGTATGCTATTTGTACAATTGGTAAATACAAGAATGACCCAAACATGATACGAAGTGCTGATTTTCTTGAGCAATCTCTCATCAATGAGAAGGTCTGAGCTAGAAACAATACCCCACACAAGGTGGCTACAATTCCAGAATTAATCCCTGTCAATCCAAAATAAGTAGGTAAAAGACCCAGCGGTAGCAAGAAAAGCGTGTAAATCATAATTTGAATTGCAGTATTCAAATCCTTTTTTCCACCACTCGGAAGCAATTTGAATCCAGCTCTTTTGTAGTCATCATCACCTACCCACGCAATAGCCCAGAAATGCGGAAATTGCCAGATAAACTGAATACCAAAGATAATTAAAGCCTCATGAGAAATCATACCAGTCGCAGCTGTCCAACCCAACAAAGGGGGCATAGCTCCTGGAATTGCACCAACAAACACTGCAATAGGGCCAACCCTCTTTAAAGGAGTATACACGAACACATATAAGATCATGCTGAGTACACCCAAAGCCGTTGTCAAGGGGTTAGTTAAGGACCACAAAATCACTACACCTGCAATAGCAATAAGAGATGTAAACCAATAAGCTTCTTTCAAGGAGATTAAATTTAATGGAAGCGGTCTATTTTGAGTTCGCTTCATTAATTTATCAAAATCCTTTTCCCAGATTTCATTTGCAGCACCAGAGGCTCCACTAATCAAGAGACCACCAATGATCAAACCAATGAAATTAACCCAGGAGAAATTTACTCCACTATCACCCAGAATAAATCCAAAGCCAGCAGAGAAAGTAACCAAGGCAGAGAGCCTCAGTTTTACAAGATCAGCATAAGCTTTCAAACGAAAACTTATGAAATCCAACAGCGCATCATTAGGTATGTTTAAAGTTCTCATGAACTTAATTTAACAGCTATTAATTGTTTTTGATCAGATAATTTCATCAACAGTAGGAACTGAATTCCAATCAATAAAGCACCAAACAACAAGTGAATAGGTTGTAGAAATGCAGGAATAGCAAAATAAGCCATACCAACACCTGAAAGGATTTCAATTACCAACACCACAAACAAGAGTTGGGTAAGTTTAAATATTACGGAGTTTCTTACGGTAAGTTTATATATCCTGTAGACAAAATAAATATGTATCGCAAGAATCGCTATACTGTAAGACCGATGAATCAGAAAGGATAAACCTAAATTATCAACCCATTCCGACCTCAATAAACCTCCGAATTGAAATGCAACTTGATCTACCGCTTCCCTCACTTGAGTCCCCAATACAATTTGTCCAATTGTAAGAACAAATCCAATAATCAAAACATTGAATAAGTAGTTTGGATTCTCTGTAACCTCTAGACGATCTTTGATTAATCGATTAGATCGGTAATACAAGTAAATTAATAAACAAACGATTACTAAAGCTAGAACCATGTGCACAGTTATCATCCAAGGCATCAAATTAGTAGATACTACTATAGAACCAATCCAAGCTTGAAAGAGAACTAGCAATACATTAAACACCGCCAACAGGGGAATAACCTTATCAGTTTTCCATAGAGGTAAGGAGCGGATCATTGTTATCAAAACCAATAATCCGATAACTGCACCAACCAATCTATTGAGGTATTCGATCCATGTCTTCACAGGATTAAATTCCTCTTCAATCAAAATGCTTTTATCATTTCGAATTTCTTCCGCCTTTTTATGGAAACCTAATGCTTCTAGGTTAGTAATAAAGCGATCATTTTTAACTAATCGCTTTTCTAGATAAATCTCCTGATAATTAGTTGGGAGCTGATCCACACTTGTCGGTGGAATCAAGCTCCCAAAGCATTTTGGCCAATCAGGACATCCCATACCAGAACCTGTACTACGGACAACCCCTCCAACCAGAATAAGAAAATAAACAGCTATCACAGTAATCAGAGATATACTGCGAAAGCTATTTATAGAATGATTAAACGGTTTTTGTTTCATCTGCCACTAACATAGCTTCTTCCTCTGCAATAATCTCCTTCTCTAACTTCACAAGCTCTTGCTCATGTGGTAAGTTAGATTCAGGCGTTGCAGACAAAGGAACTGTTTGAGGTATGAAATCCTCAGCAGCACCTGGCTTAGAGTAATCATAAGGCCATCTGTATACAGCAGGAATCTCCCCAGGCCAGTTACCATGACCAGGATTTATAGGGGTAGTCCACTCAAGAGTATTAGATCTCCATGGATTCATAGGAGCTTTACGACCTCTATACATGCTGTAGAAGAAATTGAATAAGAATATAGCCTGAGCAGCAAAAGTAATGATTGCAGCAGCTGATACAAACATATTCAAATCAGTGTACATATTCGTGAACTCAAAGTTTGTCCAAGAATAATATCGTCTAGGGAAACCAGCAATACCAATATAGTGCATTGGGAAGAACACCATATATACCCCAATGAAAGTTAACCAGAAGTGGATATAACCCAAACGAGCATCCATCATTCTACCAAACATCTTTGGGAACCAGTGGTACACACCAGCCATCAAACCGAAGAAAGAAGCAGAACCCATTACCAAGTGGAAGTGAGCTACTACGAAATAGGTATCATGTAATTGGATATCAATAGCAGAGTTACCCAAGAAAATACCCGTCAAACCTCCAGAAATAAAGAAGGAAACAAGCCCAATTGAGAATAACATGCCCGGAGTGAAAATCAAATTACCTCTCCACAATGTAGTCAAGTAATTAAATACTTTCACCGCAGAAGGAATGGCAATAATCAATGTCAGGAACATAAATATAGATCCTAAGAAAGGATTCATGCCTGAGACGAACATGTGGTGAGCCCAAACCACGAAGGAAAGGATAGCAATACCCAACATAGAAATAACCATCGCTTTGTAACCAAAGATTGGTTTTCTAGATTGAGTAGCAATAATTTCAGAGGTAATACCTAAAGCAGGCAATAATACAATATACACTTCAGGGTGTCCTAAGAACCAGAACAAGTGCTGATAAAGAACAGCGCTACCACCTGTATTAGGAAGTGCTTCACCACCAATGTAGATGTCAGAGAGGTAGAAAGAAGTTCCAAAGCTTCTATCAAATACCAACAACAAAGCAGCTGAGAACAATACAGGAAATGACAACAATCCAATAACAGCAGTCAAGAAGAAAGCCCAAATTGTTAATGGCAGTCTAGAGAATGACATACCTTTCGTTCTCAAGTTAATTACCGTTGTGATATAGTTGATACCACCAAGTAGGGAACTTGCAATAAAGAAAGTCATAGATATCAACCACAAAGTCATACCCAAACCAGAACCTGGCATTGCTTGCTCCAGCGCAGACAATGGCGGATATACTACCCAACCACCTGAAGCTGGTCCTGTTTCAATGAATAAGGAAATGAACATGATCACACCAGAAACGAAGAATAACCAGTAAGACAACATATTCATAAATCCTGAAGCCATATCACGGGCACCGATTTGAAGTGGGATCAAATAATTCGAGAAAGTACCACTCAAACCAGCAGTAAGCACAAAGAATACCATGATGGTACCGTGCATAGTTACCAATGCCAAATAGAAGTTAGGATCCAGTTTGCCACCTTCGTCAATCCAACCTCCTAGCAAAGGCTTAAGCCAGTGCAACTCCATGTCAGGGAAACCTAACTGTAATCTGAAAATAATAGACAAGGCACCACCAATGATAGCCCAGAAAATCCCCGTTACCAGGAATTGTTTCCCAATCATTTTATGATCAGTACTGAAGATATACTTGGTAATAAAATTGTCATGATGCTCATGATCATGGTGATCATGTGCAGTGGCATTGTGTAAAGCTGATTCTGCTGTCGCCATATTAATTGATATTTATTACTTGTATTCGCTGATGGTAATTTCAGCTAATTCTTTTAACTCCAAAGGTAGATCTGCAACTAAAGCAGGGTTGTTAACAATATATGGTTTTTGTTCAGCAACCCACTTTCTATATTCGTCAGGCTCTACCACTACAATTTCTCTCTTCATAGAGAAATGACCTCTTCCACAAATCTCGGTGCACGCAATTTCGTAGTTGAATTCAGGATTGTTCAATTCAGCCCTCATTTCAGCGGTAGTTTTTGTAGGAACAAACCAGAAACGAGTAGGCATCCCAGGAACAGCATCCATTTTCAAACGCATGTGCGGAGCAAATACAGAGTGCAATACATCTCTCGCACGGATTTTAAATAATACCGGCTCGCCCTTAGGGATATAAACTACAGGAGAAGAAAAATCATCTAATGCATTTCTATCTGTGAAATCAACTCCAGAAACATTTGAAGCATTGGTTAAGCGGTAATCATTAGCCCCTAATACATTATCCATTCCAGGATATCTCACTTCCCAAGCAAATTGATAACCCATCAATTCAACCACATGAGCATTTTCTGGCGCAGGAGCAGTAATATCTGTCCACGCTCTCCAACCACCAATTACCAACAAAGCTAAAACGATCGCTGGCACAACTGTCCAAATAACTTCTAGTTTGTTGTTATCAGGATAAAAGCTAGCCGATCTTTTTTCAGAGTACTGGTACTTGTAAGGAAATATGAATAATAGAATATGCGTAATGATGAATACAATACCAGTAACAGCCATTGTAATCCAAAACAACTGATCTGTTACCACACCATGTTCAGACGCAACTGGTAGATTGTAGTTATCAAACTCTTTGATTGAATACCAAAACATCAACCCACCTGCACCTACCAAGAACAAGATAAACATCAAGGCATTGACCTTATTGCTACCTGTTACAACCTTTTTATCACTGCCTTTTACAACAGAGACTAATGTCTGAATTCTATAGACCATCCAAATAATGGATAGTAATAGTAAAACTCCAACTGCAATCAGAAATCCGTACATAGAATTAATTTTTTCGGATAATTAAATATGATGATGATAACTTTCTTCCAACATTGGATGATTCTTCGCTACAAGGTTACCTTTACCCAAATTGCTCATTACAACCCAAGCAGCACCCGCACCATAAACTAAGAACATTCCAATTTCCATTAGACCAAAGCCACCATTGTGACCCAAAGTACCTGGTTGAACCATCAAGAAGAAGTCAAACCAATGTCCCAAGATAATCAAAGAACAAACAACCTTCAAGAAAATCCCATGTCTCTTTGCATCACGTGTCATTAAAACAAAGAATGGTAAGAAGAAGTTTAGGATTAGATTTACAAAAACAAACGGTCCATACACGTCAGACTGTAATCTTTCTACGAAGTACACAGATTCCTCTGGAATGTTCGCATAATAGATTAATAAGAACTGAGAAAACCATAGATAGGTCCAGAAAATAGAGAATCCAAAAACGAACTTCCCTAAGTCATGAATATGGTTTTCATTTACCATTTCAAGATAACCTTTATCCCTTAAGTACAGGGTGATCAAAGTAATTGCAGACAATCCCGCAACAAACCATGAAGCAAACATATACCATCCAAACAAAGTAGAGAACCAGTGAGTGTCAATAGACATTACCCAATCCCAAGCAGCGATAGAAGAAGAAACTGCAAAAAACACTAAGAAAAATGCAGACCAAGTTCTCATTTTTCTCCAATGTTCTGTTCCACCAACTCTATCCTCTTCAAAAGACAGCGCCTTCAATTTGTTAAAGAAGAAGATCCATACTCCAAGGAATACAAACATTCTTAGGACAAAGAAAATAGGGAACGTACCTTTTTCTAAAGGCCAGAAGAAGAAACCACCTTTACCATCAATGATATAATCATACTGAGGATCATTTTTATCAAAGAGATAAGCATGTGTCCAATGGAAAATGTCATGACTTACGATAAAGTAAGATACAATCAATAAACCAGCACCGATAGGCAACCAGTAACCAAGGGATAACATCACTCTAAGAATACCCGCAGACCATCCAGCCTGAGCAGCGTATTGAATAGCAAAGAAGAATACACCAATTACGGCAATACCTGTAAAATATACGTTATTGATCCATAAGTTGGCAAATAAACGCTGATACCAATGATAAGCATGAGCACCTTCCTCAGCACCATGATCATGGCCTCCAGTCATACTCAAAATAATACCAGCTACCAAAAGTACCGCACCAATTCCAAGCACAGTCATGATTGATTTTTTCAGCGCAGCCGAAAAATCAAATTTTTGGTCCAAATTGTAATTAGTTGTACTGTGACCCATGATTATTGTTTCTGAATTTCTTGTTTAACATAGTGAACAATTTTCCAAATTCTCTCCTGAGGAATTTGTGAACCGTGGGCACCCATTCTGCCTTTCCCTTTCATGATCACATGGAAAATATGACCTTCAGGCAAATCAATGTATGCACCACCTTTTAAATTTGCAACACCACCTACTACTTCACCAGCCTTACCATCACCTTCGCCATTATTACCATGACAGGTAGAGCAATATTGTCTGTACAACACCCTGCCCTCTGCTAATACTTGCTCGGTTAATTCAACAGGATTTTCAATTTTAGCGGCTTCTTCCAATTCGAATGCTTTCAAACGGTAAGGAAGAGCACCATCTTTGGTTCTTGGAACAGTATTAGCAACCGGTTCACGCATATTCATACGATTTGGGTTATTAATATTACTGTTGAAGAATTCACCCTTGCCATCTTCTCTTGTAGACAACCAAGAACCTTGGGATTCATCTACAATCTGATTCAATGGTTCGTAAGCTACGGAGTTATACATCTGAGGTGCATACTCATATCCAGGATGGTCACCAGAAGCTGTACAAGCACCCAAGAAAACAAGGCCTGACAACCCAAGTACATATATAGAATTCGTAATTTTCATAGCTTTCAATATTCTATTCAAAACTTTTTTTATTCACCTCAGAAGCACCCGAAGACTTCAATACTTCCGCTAACTTCTCTTCTTCCATGCTACTATTGACAGCTAGATCAATTGCCATGACATGCTTGTCATCAGTCACTCGCAAGTCAAAGATTCTAGCTTGACCCCAAGGCTTCAAGTTGGAGGACACGAAAAACACACCCACCATACCAAAAGCTGCCAAAAGTACCGTCAACTCGAAAGTTACCGGAACAAATACAGGAAATCCAGCATAATCTTTACCACCGATGATCATAGGCCAATCCCATTTCATCATGTAAAACTGCATCAACAAAGCCAAACTCGTTCCCAACATTCCGAAAAGGAAAGCTGCAATTGGTAGTTTGCTTCTTTTATATCCTAAGACATCGTCAATTCCGTGAACTGGGAAAGGTGAATAAACCTCGTGGATTTTTACTCCACTCTGACGAACTTTTGTAATTGCGTCTAATAGTACATCCTCATCGTCGTACACACCGAGGATAAAATTCTTATCTCTTTCCATGTCTTATTTAGTAACTTTTTCAGATGAAGATTTAACAATTGACTTAACTTCAGCCATGTTGATTACTGGGAAGAATTTAGCAAACAACAAGAATAAGGTGAAGAACAAACCGAAAGTAAACAAGTACACACCTACGTCAGCCCAAGTTGGATAGAACATCGCCCATGAAGAAGGCAAGAAGTCTCTGTGTAGGGAAGTAACAATGATTACAAATCGCTCAAACCACATACCGATATTTACCACTAAAGATAAGATAAAGGTAAGAACGATGGAAGTTCTAATCTTTTTGAACCAAAATAGCTGAGGGGAAATTACATTACAGGTCATCATGGCCCAATATGCCCACCAATACGGACCAAAAGCTCTGTTAACAAAAGCATATTGTTCTGGTGCGACACCGGAATACCAAGCAATGAAGAACTCCGTGATGTATGCAATACCAACAATGGACCCCGTAATGATAATTACAATATTCATCAACTCAATGTGTCCGATTGTGATATAATCTTCCAACTTAAATAGCTTCCTGGTGATGATCATCAAAGTCAATACCATGGCAAATCCCGAGAAGATCGCACCTGCAACGAAGTAAGGAGGGAAAATTGTTGTATGCCACCCAGGGATAACAGAGGTAGCGAAGTCAAAGGATACAATCGTGTGAACTGAAAGTACCAATGGAGTAGCCAAACCAGCCAAAATCAAGGCTACTGACTCATATCTGCTCCAAGTTTTAGCAGCTCCATCCCATCCAAATGCCAAAGCACCATAAATAGTTTTCCTTAGGCCTGTAGCTCTGTCTCTAATAGTTGCAAAATCAGGAATCAAACCAATATACCAGAACACTAGGGATACTGAGAAGTAAGTAGAAATCGCAAACACATCCCACAATAGAGGAGAGTTGAAATTCACCCACAATGAACCCCAGGTATTTGGAAGAGGCAAAGCCCAATAGGCACCCACCCATGGTCTACCCATGTGGATAATTGGGAACATTGCCGCGCAAATTACAGCAAAAATTGTCATCGCTTCAGCAGCACGGTTGATAGCCATTCTCCATTTCTGTCTGAATAGCAACAATACTGCGGAAATCAATGTACCAGCGTGACCAATACCGACCCACCAGACGAAGTTGGTGATGTCCCAAGCCCAACCGATAGTTTTATTCAACCCCCACATTCCAATACCTTCCCAAAGAGTGGCTGCCAAAGCAAGTCCCCCTAAGCCCAAGGCACCAACGGAAACCAAAAGACCAAGAATCCAGCCAATGGATGGCTTTCCCTCTACCTGTCTTGAGATATCATGGGTTACATCTTTTAAGGTTTTACCGCCGGTTATTAGCGGCTCGCGTACGGATGAAGTTACCTGCATATCTTTAAAATTATTAATTACGCTTCTGTTATATCCTTATTTCTGATTTTGGTAAAGTACCATACATTTGGATTTACATTCAAGTATTCCAATACATGGTATGCTCTTTCCTCACCCACCTCTTTTGTTGGAGAATCGTTGTTATCTTCGATCTTCAACATTTTGGTGATGTTGCTTTCAGGATCATTCATATCACCAAAAACAATCGCATTCGTAGGACAAGCCGTAGCACAAGCTGTGTTAATTTCACCATCTTGTACTTTTCTACCTTCTTTTTTAGCAGTCAGCTTACCTGACTGAATACGCTGCACACACATGGAGCATTTCTCAATCACACCACGTGCTCTAACTGTAACATCCGGATTCAATACCATTTTACCCATATCATCATTTTGGGCAACGTTCACAGCTGCAAAAGCCTTGTTATCATGATACTTGAACCAGTTGAATCTTCTTACTTTGTACGGACAGTTGTTTGCACAGTATCTAGTACCGATACATCTGTTGTACGTCATTTGATTCAAACCTTCTGAAGAGTGTGTGGTAGCAGCTACTGGACATACTGTCTCACAAGGAGCGTTGTTACAATGCTGACACATCATTGGTTGGAAGATGACTTCTGGATTATCAGCAGCAGCTTCTAATTCCTTGTTACTAGAAGCACCTTCCGGAGAGGAGTAGTATCTATCGATACGGATCCAAGCCATCTCTCTTCTATTCAACACTTCCTCTTTACCAACAACAGACACGTTGTTTTCCACTTGACATGCTACAGTACATGCACCACAACCGATACATGAGTTCATGTCAATCGCTAATCCCCAGTGGTGATTAGAATATCTGTGACCTTTCCACAAGGAAATCTTACTTGGCTTCACAAACTCCCCTTCCATATACACTTTAGGGAAATCTCTACCTGCGGATGGATTTTCTTTATATTCTGGCAATGTAGACTCCTGGATAACATACTGTCTATCCATGTAGGTCTGATGCGTCTGCGTTTGAGCAATTTTATAAGAATCACTAGTAAGCTCAACACTTACGCCTTCCGTGATTTCATATGATGTAAAGCCATTTGCATTCGTAAGCAATTCATAGGCATTGACCCCTACTCCATTAGCTACTCTACCTGCTTTAGATCTACCGTAACCTAAGGCCAACCCTACGGTTCCCTTTGCTTGACCAGGCTGAACCAATACAGGAACTGTTATGGTTTTATCACCAATAGTAACTTTCGCTTTTTTAGTAGCACCTTCAAACATTTTTAAGCCTTGCTCTGCAGCCCAAGACTGAGACACTGTCAAGTAGTTATCCCAAGTAGCCTTAGAGATAGGATCAGACATTTCCTGCAACCATGGGTTGTTAGCAAAAGTACCGTTACCTAGACCTACTTTCGTATATACCACCAATTCAGTACCTGCATTATCTGCTTTGTACACTCTGTTGATAGCACTTGCAGCAACAGAAACATCAGCAGAACCTGTTACAGGAGTAGATGTGCTTTCTACTGCATATACACCATTGAACAATGATCTATCCCAAAACTCCTGGAAACTTGTAGTCTCTGACTGAGTTGAGAAAAGTGTAGATCTCCAGTTCTCCTGTAAGAAATCGTAATAGTTAGTGTCATTGCCCGCCCAAATCAAGAATGACTCCTGAGCTTGGCGAGTATTAAATAATGGAGAAATTACAGGCTGCGATAAGCTGTAGTGTCCTTTTCTTGGATTGAAATCATTCCAAGACTCCAAATAATGATGATCAGGTGCAACAAACTTCACCAAAGAAGCTGTCTCATCTAAAGTACCATTAGTAGCAACAGAAACTTTAGCTTTTGCAATAGCCTCACCAAGTTCAGCTCCATTTACAAAATCGTAAACAGGGTTACAATTGAAGAAAACTACACCACCAACTCTACCCGCTTTCAAATCAGTAACAAACTGATTCATTTTGGCATCGTTTCCTTTTCTGAAATATGTTGGAGTAGAGAAGTCTACAGTAGCACCGTTATTGTCAAGTAAATCATTGATTGCATTGATGACTACCTGAACATTTGGATCGTTGGACCCAGACACCACGATAGATTTTCCTCTGTTTGCCCATAATTCATTAGCAGCCTTATCCAAATATTCAATTTCTACAGCAGCACCTGAAACAGTAGCAGCACCCGCTTTTCTTGCAATAGCATTATATAATGCTAACACCGCTAAGCCATTTTGAGAAGCTTTGATAGGAGTTCTGTAGTCTGCATTCGCACCAGTCAAGGAAAGATTTGACTCAAATTGGAAATGCCTAGACATAGTCGGCTTCTCTTTAGTAATCTTTCTTGTCTTGCTGTACTGCTTAGCAAATTCAATTGGTGAAATCCATGTTCCTAAGAAATCAGCTCCAAAGCTTACAATTACAGAAGCTTTGTTGAAATGATAGGTAGGAAGGACAGCAGATCCGTAAGTCATTTCTGCTGCTTTGGTAATACCATAAGCTGAAACTGGATCATATGTAATTACTTCCGCTCCACCAAAAGCATCTGCGAACTGCTGCAATGCTTTTTCTGTGGAAGGTGAAAGGATAGTATTCGTTACAATTTTGACAGCACCCGCAGAAGCCAATTGAGATTTAACCTGTGCATCAAGTGCAGACCATTCTACTTGCTCTCCATCAGCCAAAGGCCCGGCCAAACGTTGCTTGTCATATAAAGACAATACGGAAGCTTCTACTATGGCGGAAGTACCACCTTGGGAGATGGGTGAAAGTTCGTTACCGTCAATTTTTATTGGTCTACCTTCACGGGTCTTCACTACGATAGAAGCATAATCACCGCCAGAAGCGAATGTTGACGCATAGTAGTTTGGAATAGAAGGATTGATATCAACCGGCTTATTTACATAAGGGATTGCTTTTCTGACAGGAGCCTCACAAGCTGCCAAAGAAGCTGCTGCCAAACTGAATCCCATCATTTTCAAGAAATCTCTACGAGAAGAGCCATCTAAAGTAGACGGACCCTCCGGAAACTCTCTTTCAGCATTTCTGATAACTGACTCATCATTGGTCAGTTCTTCTAACCCTTTCCAGTAGGTTTTTTTATTTTCTTTCATTGTATATTCAAGAAAAGTAGGTTCCTAATTGATTTAAATTAATAGTGACACTTAGAGCATTCCAAACCACCGATATCTTTCACTTTTAGTGAACCTTTAGATCCGGAATGAAGCTGAACTAATTTATCATAGTACTCATTACCCTGAGCTTTGATGTCAGTCTGTCTATGACAGTCGATACACCAACCCATTGTTAGAGAAGAATGCTGATATACAACTTCCATCTCTTCGATAGGTCCGTGACAAGTCTGACACTCAATGCCACCTACTACTACGTGCTGTGCATGGTTGAAGTAAGCCAAATCAGGTAGGTTGTGAATCCGAACCCACTCAATTGGTTTGTTTTCTTCTACTGCTGCATAAATTTTTGCAATTTCAGGAGACATCCCATCCTGACCACCAACATTTTGAATGTGCATGTGACAGTTCATACAAATATTTGCAGAAGGAATGTTGGCAGATTTACCTAGCTCAACGCCTGTATGACAATACTGACACTCGATTTCATACTGTCCAGCGTGTAAAGCGTGAGAGAATGCGATAGGCTGTGTAGGTGCATATCCTTGTTGAATACCTACTGAATACAAACCGTCGATTGCTGTTTTCGCTACTAATGCTACTACAAGAGCAGTGACAATCAGGACAAAAGCATCGCTTTTAACTAATTTCGAAAAATTAAATCGCTGATTGATAAATTCTTTATCATCTTCTTCCAGGTTTTGAGTACCTAGGTACTTGGTTAAGATCGAGATAATCAATCCTAGAACAATCAGAATCAACAATAATACAATAACCAATACTGCAAGAATAATGGTCAAGTATTCGCTTGGTACCCCTGCACCACCAGCGGCAACCGCGCCTCCACCATCGCCAGTGGCTGCTACTGCTTCAGCTTTATCGCCATACTCAATGTAAGCCAAAAGGTTCATCACATCATCATCTGACAAGAACTCATGAGCCGGCATCAAAGTCTGATTCCATTGGTTGTAAAGGGCCACTGCATCTGCATCACCGGATGCGATAAGAGCCTGAGAATTTCGGATGAATTTCGTAGCCCAATCTAAAGTTCTTCTTTCTGTAACCCCTCTCAAGGCAGGACCCACGTTGTTTTGGTCTAGCCTGTGACAAGCTCTACAATTCGAATTAAAGATTGATTTACCGGCAGAAATTGCCTCCTCACTGTCTGAGACTTCAGGATTAGCTGCCATGACCCCACTTCCAAGCAATAGGAAGAAAAACATCATAACGTAACCAAATCTCAAGGGAACACTTAATAAAGAGCGCTTGATCGACATATTTATTGTTTATTAAACAGTTTTTTCACCTATACGGATAATCCCTGCAAATGTACTACCCCAATTCTATTTTTCAAACTAAGGACAAATACCCTACGAATAGACTTAAAAAAAAGTTTATTTTTTATAAGGGCTTGAAATGCAGTTGATTAATTCGAAAACGACACAAACTTGACTTATTTAGAAAAATTATAAATAAAGAAATCTTTCACGCAACATGAGCAATGAGGTGATTTTGGATTTTCCAAGCCTTTTTTCATATAAATGCAATTTATATCAAGTATAAATTACCCTTATGCTTAAAATTTTATTTTCAAATATTTTTTGGGAGATGATTCTATTTTCCTACCTTTGCCCAACGAAAAAAGGTCGTGTGGCCGAGTGGCTAGGCAGAGGTCTGCAAAACCTTGTACAGCGGTTCGAATCCGCTCGCGACCTCCCTCAAGGCATCCTCAAAAAGGATGCTTTTTTTTTATTAAAACCATTACCATTCGTACATGCTCCACAACAGATATTTTTATTGAAAAATTATCTTGGAAGGTATCTGTCGGAAAACCTCTGTAGTCTTCTGGATTTAATTCTTGGTTGTCAGACGGTACCCAAAACCCAGTTGCAAACCCACTTCTGTCAATCTAACATTCTGCTGACTTGCACCAAGCACTGCATGCTGCTTGAAGTTGGGTTGGAGATAAATAAGCCATTTGTTCATTGTATGGTAGAGATTCAATCCTACCAAATACCCTAAACCAGATTGCTTCATCCATGCACTAGATTCTGAAAGTTGCATACCCAAGATTGGCCCTGCTTGAAAAGAAAAAAAAGAAGTGACATCATAGGTAGCTAGGATCGGGATACTTAGGTAACGAAATGGTTCATCTCGAACAGAAAGAGTTAGACCACCTAGTTGAGGCATCGTCCCTGGGGTCGGTAATGGGCGGTAGGTAAGCATTGCTAGTGTATAGGTAATTCCCGATTCTATTCCCCAGCGGCTTTCCTGCTGCCATGAAACTCGTAGTCCGTATTCTCTCAATGCATCTACATTCAACGATGAACCTCCATCTAGAAAACTTCCAACAAATACTGCATCAGACAACCCCGTAAAAACTTTAATCTGCCATTCAGACTGCCCTAGGACAGGAAGCTGCATCGTCACCCAAAAAATCACCAATACCCAGATATATTTTTTCATAGATATAGACCTTTAGAATGGTAAGACGTAATATATGAATCAAACGCTACAAGCTTAGCGAAAATAGTGACTAGGTGATTGAGTAGTTGGTTGATTAAGTGATTTAAAAGTCAACTGCTAACTGTCCACAGTCAGCAGTTGGAGTTGTAGTGGAAAAATTAGTACTCATTTTTATTTCCAGAAACCCTACTTGGTTCTTGGTACTTGGTACTTGATACAACTTCCAGTAGGACGAGAACTTTCCCAAAGTTTAAAACTTTGGGAAAGTTCTCCAATGGCTAACAATTCTGTCTTGTTTCTTGTTTCTTGCCTCTTTGATTCAAACCATTGAAGTACTAACCAAAAATGAAAAACTAATCAATCAGCGATGCCTTGACCAACGTTCTTGTTCCACCGCTATTACTAACTGGAAACACCAAGGATCTACCATTATCAGTCCAAGAAATAGTTATCCCAAATTCAGACACACGCATTCCAAGTTGGGTTACTTCAAAAAATGTCACTTGTTTGACTGCACCAGTAAGCATATCAAGAATCCAGATTTGAGGGGTTCCCGATCTATCGGAAACAAATGCCATCTTATAGGGATCAACAGGTGACAAAGAAGGAGCATAATCATTCCATTGGGAAACCAACACCTCTACTTTTAGCCTTCCTCTACTCATATCAAACCCGAAAATATGATATACAGGTAAATCATTGAACAATTGCAAATGATCTGCAACTACCATTGCATTGATACGTGAAACATCCAGCCCACGGAATACTGCCTGATTGGTCACGAGATTGACACCATCATCGAAGGACGTAAATACGGGAGTTACAACTCCTGAGAAATCACGTTTCCAAATACCAAAATCCCCACTTGCTAGGGAGTCAGCATAAAAAAACACCTCTTGATCATCATTACTGAAACTTGGGACTGCTTGTTGGTGCAAACCTCCACTGAATAGGCTAAATTCTTCGGTATTCAAATTATAAATCTCCAGATGTGTTGGCCGGATTCCTTGTGGTATTTGGTCAGAGCCTGCGCCAACACTGTAAATCAATCGCTTACCATCCGAAGACCAGTTCGGATGATTGGCATTTCTTCGAACTAAGCGGTTTTCCTGTGTCAGTTGATCAAAAACAAATAAGCTCAACGCTCGACGCTCCTCACCATTCTCCGCAAATCTCACATCTGAGACATAAGCTATTTGATCCCCTGATGGGCTCAAGCTAGGGTGTAAAATACCATGTGGCCCAAGACCAGAATCGAATATAGACTCTATTTCAGGAGACTTCCCCGGAACAATCATCACCGTGTTGGAATCCACTTGTACTCCCGCTAGATTGGATCGGATAAAAAATTCATAAGGCTTACCCTTCCTTACATTATCAACTAAATATTGGCTTGTCCCTCTTGACAAACGGACTAATCGTTCAAAATTTTGCGAATTAGGCCATTTTACAAACAAATCATAAGAACTTGCTTCAGCTTCCTGGACACAGCGCCAACCATTGCAAATCCTGAAATTTCCCCACATCAATAAAATATTACCGTCATCTGTCAATTCTGAAAGTAAGGTAGCTCTTGCTAGAGATACCCCTTCAGGAATCGGGTCATCCCAGTGTTCCTCGCAGGAAGCCACCGTAAAAAGGAAAGAAATCCCTACAATCAACCCAAAAAACCTATTATTCAATGCTATGCTCATGACTAAGTTTTAAAATACCTGTATCTATTTCCTAATTCACTCGTGTAGAATTTAATTTATAGGCTACTCCAAGCTGTAACCCAAACTCTGTCAACCGAGTATTGCTTTGATTGAAGCCTATGGCTGCATGTTGCTTAAAATTAGGTTGTAAAAACACACCTAATCGGTCAAAATAGTGTTGCAAATTAACACCAACTAAGTAACCTATCCCTGATTGTTCCATCCAGCTACTGTATTCAGACTGCTGAAATCCAAGCAGAGGCCCTGCTTGCAAGGAAAGAAAGGATGTAATATCAAAGGTAGCCAAAATCGGCACATAGAGGTATTCAAATGGCATTTCACTGATGACTGTCAGCGATGCAGGTCTTGGGGGAGGGTTAAATATAGGAATCCACATAGTATTGAAATTTAGTACAGCCCTCGAATATGTGAAGCCTAACTCTACCCCCCATTTACTTTCACTCTTCCATGCAACACGAAAACCATATTCCTGAAATCTATCTATGTTCAAATTCGGCGCACCAAGTAACATATTCCCCGAAAAAGCAGCATCCGACACCCCCGCAAAAGCTTTGACTTGCCAGTCAGCCTGCGCCAGTGCCGGAAGCTGCAAAGTCACCCCAAAAAGTATTATTCCCCAGATTAGTTTTTTCATAGTTTATGGCCTTTATAAAAATAAGACGCAGATAAGAAGTAAAACGCTACAAGCGTAATGAAATTAGTGTTTGGTGATTGAGTAATTGGTTGATTGAGTGATTGGTTGATTGAGTAATTAGTTGATTAAGTGCTTGGTTGATTAAGTGATTTAAAAGTCAACTGCTAACTGTCCACGGTCAACAGTTGGATTCCAGTAGAAAGACAAGTACTCTTTTTTATTACCCTAAACCCTACTTGGTTCTTGGTACATCTTAGTGATTAGTTGATTAGTAATTGGTTAATTAAGTGACAAAGTGTTAACTGCTAACTGTCCACGGTCGACAGTTGGATTTGTAGTAGAAAAACAAGTACACTTTTTTATTACCGGAAACCGTACCTAGTACTTTGTACTTGGTACTTGGTACATCTTAGTGATTGGAAGTCAACTGCTAACTGTCCGCGGTCAACAGTTGGATTCGAGTAGAAAAGTAAGTACTCTTATTTATTACCTGAGTCCCTACTTGGTACTTGGTACTTTGTACTTGGTACATTTTAGTGATTAGAAGTCAACTGCTAACTGTCCACGGTCGACAGTTCGATTCCTAGTATAAAAACGAGTACTCCTTTTTTTAACCAGAAAACCTACTTGGTTCTTGGTACTTGGTACAATTTCCAGTAGGACGAGGAACTTATCCAATGTTTAAAACTTGGGAAAAATTCTCCAATGACTAACAATTCTGTCTTGTTTCTTACCGCTTGTCTCTAAACATAATTCCTAAGCCCTAATTTCCCATTCCTAATTACTTATTCCTAATTAAACATCCCTTCTCCTCAACTGTAGCTTATAAAACGTCAAGAAATCTTGTTCTTCTCCAATGAAATCGTCGTCTCTTAAGGCATAGAATGGTTTTTCTACTGATTCGATGTTTAGAATTTTTCCTACCCGATATGGAACTACGATTTCGTTCGAAAAAGAATCGTTTGGAAAAACTAATCTCAAAATTTGCCTTTGAAATTGCTTGTATAACGGAAAGTTTTTAGGAATATTTAATTCATTTTGTAAAAAGACATCCTCTTCTATCCCTTCTGTATAAATTAATACAGATCCCTTTTCTGTGACAAAAAACTGCTTAATATGTCCATCAAGCATTCTTGTACCAGATATATATTGATATTTCTGTGAATGTTCCCCATTATCCAAAAATTTGCTCGGCATAAAATCTATAGAAGACATGTACTCCCCTCCATTGTTTAAGTCATACTTATGGATAAACGTCTCATTGCTTAACACTAATTCGAGTATATTTCCCTGAATACCGAATTGCAACCATGGCCTTTCATAAAATTTATCAGAAGCATATCTTGATATCGAAGGTATTTTAATGATTGGGGTAGCCTCCCGAGTTTCGGGATTGATTTTTTCCAATAAATAATGGTCTCTAAAAAAATGAGGGTCATAAGGATTCGCACCATCTCTACCAGGATAAAAACTAATTAAATGTTTATTCCAATATTCCAAGGTTCGAAAAAAACCACCACCATCTTTTGCTTCGGTTGGAAAAGGTAGTTTTATCTCTTGCTTGAGGGTTAAGTCAGGGTTCAATTCGTATAACCAACCTATGAAACTCGCCGAAAAAAGTCCCCCTCCGTCAGTCAATCTTAATTTTGAAGGATAATATAATGAACCCGGACCCTCATAAGGAAAAGAATTCTCATATAGTATTCTTCCAGTTGAATCAAATGCTATTAACTTATTCTCCTTATAGTTAAAAATAACAGCTTGACCGTTTCTATAGTCTGCTCCACCAATTGTCCCCAGATAATCTACCTGTATAGAATCCAAAATAACCAGCTCCCAATCATTAGAATATGTAATAGTATCATTCTCTTTTTTGGCACAAGAGCAAACAAAAAAAACAGCTACTATCAGCATCAAAGAAACTCGTTCCTTACTCATGTTTTTTTAGTTGTACTTTATAAATCCTTAAAAAGTCTTCTTCTTGCTCTACACTAGCACTCCGCTCCATCCAGAGATAACTGCCACTGGAAGCAAATCCAGCTTGGTTGACTCCTTCTGGGAAGGGCACATTTCCCACTATATCCAAGCTTTTTCGATCCAGAACCAAAACCCCCTTAGTTACTTCCTTCTCATACTTGTTATAAAGCTCAAGGAATGCCTTTGAATCACCAGAGCCCTTCAATGCATTTATCTCCTTCTCTTTACTTTCAGAAAATCCACCATAATACTGTATTAAAACATATTCGTCCACAACATGTATATTCCTGATTGATGGAGTACTGGCTTTGACTGACATTGATCCTTCATAAAATTCATCACGGGAAGTAATGGAAAGCTTTTCGAAGCCGGGAATACTTAAAGAAACGGAATTTTCCAGTATAGCTCCTTCTGAACTAAGAGCATAAACGTACAATTTGGGATCCCCTCCCAAAGCCACATAGAGTTTATCTCCAACAGCTTCTAAAGCTGGCGCATAATCACTTGCAAAATAGCCATTCCCATCCAAGAACTGACTTCCATCTTCAAACGGTACAATTTCAATAAATTCACCACGATTAATATTTATAAGCTCAAGTGCTTTAAAGGTATCATAAAACTGCTGCTCACCGGGATAAGTACCACGGGTACGTACAGAATTACTAAGTAAAAAAGCATTGCCCCCTATAGAGGTAGTTTCCATTCCTTTCCCCACAAAGATCATCGTAGCAGCCCCCTCTAAAGATTCTGGATGTGCCAATCGCTGAAGCAAATTACCTTCCAAATCATATATAAATATTCCATTCATCCCAGATACAGCAATGCTATTTTCATTAACAAAGCCCGGAAATTCTAAAAGAAAACCGTGTGCATCCGGTATATCTCCGGTCTTTGCAAAGGTATTGATTACCTTTCCTGTATCATCTGTAAATACAAAGCCCCTACTTGAGAAATCGAAAAATACCAACCGTTTTCCTTCTGGACTTACATCCACAAGCATGAGACTACCTAATACATCAACATCCAATGAGTCTACAAAATCGAATGAAAAACTCAACTGAAGATCGGACTCTTCCACTGTTGGGCGGGAACAGGAAATTAGACCTAAAGCAATCAGGAGAAAAAAACTAAATTGTTTCATAATGTTATCATGCTAACTAAAGCAAGTGTACACAATTGTCTTTAAAAAATCAACTAAAGGAGATTTATTTTAGAATAAAGAAGATACAACCGGCGTGATGGAATTAAAATCAGGGAAGACGATCAAAAAAACCGAGCCACTCTTTTGTGGAAACAGTGAACGAAAAACCTTCGAGGTTTGATAAAACCTCAAAGGTTAAAAAAAAGTGACTGCCTTCCGACAGCCACTTTGTATTTGCAAGTCACGAATCTAGACTCTCGTCTCTCGCTTCTCGATTCTTATTTTTTCCCGCCTTCCATCTTCTCTTTCAACTCTGCCAATGCATCGATGTCGCCGAAGGTAGACTTCTCTGCTGGAGCAGCGTTTGCAGGAGCGTCAGCTTGCTTTTTCGCTTTCTTAGGAGCGGCAGCTGGTTTTGCTTCTTCTTTGAAGGTAGCAGTGTGAGAAAGAACGATTCTTTTATCGTCTTTAGAGAACTCAGTTACTTTGAAATCCAAAGATTCACCAACTTCTACTTGAGAACCATCTTCTTTTTCCAAGTTTTTAGAGGTAGCAAAGCCTTCCAAGCCGTAAGGTAGCTCCAACACAGCACCTTTGTCATTCTTGGAGTTTACTGTACACTTGTGAACAGAACCTACAGGGAATACAGTCTCGAAAGTATCCCATGGATTCTCTTCCAACTGCTTATGACCTAGTGCCAATCTTCTGTTGTCCACATCCAATTCCAACACAGCCACTTCTAGCTCATCACCTACTTTCACAAACTCAGATGGGTGCTTGATTTTCTTAGTCCAAGAAAGATCAGATACGTGAACTAGTCCATCGATACCTTCTTCCAACTCCAAGAACAATCCGAAACCAGTCAAGTTTCTTACCACACCTTTGTGCTTCGTACCTACTGCATACTTAGCAGCCATATCACCTTTAGTCCAAGGGTCTTCAGTCAATTGCTTGATACCCAAAGACATTTTTCTATCATCCTTATCCAAGGTCAAAACTACTGCTTCGATCTCATCTCCAACTTGTACAAAGTCAGCAGGGTTTCTCAAATGCTGAGACCAGCTCATTTCAGATACGTGGATCAAACCTTCAACGCCAGCAGCCAATTCAAGGAATGCTCCATAATCAGCAACGTTTACGATTTTACCTTTTACTCTTGAACCAACTTCCAACTCAGCAGAAAGCGCATCCCAAGGATGAGCAGTCAACTGCTTCATACCTAAAGAAATTCTCTTCTTATCATCGTCAAAGTCAAGAACTACAATCTGTACCTTATCATCCAAGTTCAATACTTCCTCTGGATGGTTGATTCTACCCCAAGAGATATCAGTGATGTGCAATAGACCATCTACACCACCCAAGTCGATGAATACACCGAAGTTGGTCATGTTTTTGATCACACCTTCCAATACCTGACCTTTCTCAAGGTTGTTCAAGATCTCTGCTTTTTGCTTCTCAAGATCCTTTTCGATCAATACTTTGTGAGAAACAACTACGTTATCGTTGGTGTGGTTGATTTTTACCACTTTCACTTCCATCATTTTACCTACATAGACATCAAAGTCTCTGATAGGCTTCACGTCGATTTGAGAACCTGGCAAGAAGGCTTCTACACCGTAGATATCTACGATCAAACCACCTTTAGTTCTTCTCTTCACAAGGCCTTCGATCACGCTGTCATTTGCAAACGCATCTTCAATGTCCTGCCAAGCTCTGACCATTTTGGCTTTCTTTCTGGAAAGTACCAATTGTCCAAGAGAATTCTCTTGCTCTTCAATGAACAATTCAACTTCGTCACCGATTTTCAAATCAGGCAAGTCTCTGAATTCAGTTCTTGGAACCAAACCATCAGACTTAAATCCAATGTTGATGATCACATCTTTGTCATTGATACCTACTACGGTACCTTTGATCACTTCTTTTTCTGTGATTTCATTCAACGTTCCAGCATAAAGAGCTTCCATTTCAGCTCTTTTGTCTTTGGAATAACCTTCTCCGAAACCTTTGGTGTCGAAATCTTCCCAGTTAAATTCTTTTTGATTAGACATAATGTATGAATAACCCTGATTTTCAACAGCCCTAGGGTCATGAGGCTGAGGTTTTTTAGTGTTACAATAAGTCTCTGATCTCCAATCAGAAACCCCGTTCACCCGAACGGACTGCAAAGGTAAGGATTTTTAAGAAATAGTCGAGGAATATGAAGAAAAATTACAGCAAGTACTAAAGCCTGTACCATCTCTCGAGATACCAAGAACCAAGTAGGGATTTGGGTAATAAAAAAGAACAATCGTATCTCATACACTTATATCGAATAATGAACACCGAATGTCGAATAAATTGATGAAAGACAGGACTCATGATTTAAAGTGCGTTTACTGTCCCTCTGATAACTACGTTCAATTACAAATACTTACTACCAACTGTTCATTATCAAACTGTTCACTTCTCCTACAATGCCGAGGCTTAAAAGCCACGGCTATTGTTTGGTGTATTCTTCAGAAATCACCTGAATAACCCCTTAAATTAAGATCATATTCGTGGGTTAAAACCCACATGAAAAATTGAATTCTTAATTTCTAATTCTTCATTCCAAATTCCTCATTCCAAATCCCCCACTGTTCACTCCTACTCCAATGCCGGGGCTTAAAAGCCACAGCTATTGATGGGAGCATTCTCCTAAAAATTAAATGAATAACAGATTCAAATTAAGACCATGTTCGTGGGTTAAAACCCACATGAAAAATTCCTCATTCTTCATTCCTAATTCCCTACTCCCCCACTGTTCACTTCTCACTGATTAACTGTCAACTACCTCTTCCCTTCCCAAGGCACGAAAACCACCTTTTTGGTTTCGAAAAATTCACTTTTGAAGTAGTCGTCGATATGGTAAGTTACATAGGAAACTTCTCGCTCTTCCATCTCTTCGTCTACATCTCCGCCTTTAAGCAGGAATAAACCGTTGGGGAATTCATTGAAGTCTTCCTTGCGAAACTTCCCTTTTACCCAAGGAAGCATATTGCTAAAGCGGGTCACTGCTCTACTCACTACAAAATCATATTTTCTGACCAAACTTTCCACACGAGCTTGCTGCGCCTCTACATTAGAAAGCTTCAGCGCTCTCGCTACCTCTTTGACTACGGTGATTTTTTTACCAATGGAGTCCACCAAGTGAAAATGACATTCCGGAAACATGATAGCCAAGGGAATTCCAGGAAAACCTCCACCAGTTCCGATATCCAAAATTTTAGTTCCCGGCTCAAACTGCATCACTTTTGCAATAGCCAAGGAATGTAATACATGGCGCTCATAAAAATGCTCCATATCTTTCCGGCTGATGACATTTATTTTTTCATTCCACTCTTCATAAAGAGGTCCCAACCGCTCAAATTTCTCCAATTGCGCCTCCGTAAGTTCCGGAAAATATGTTTTGATTAACTCCATTTTTCTAATATATCCTGCAAAAGTACGTAATCCCTAGCAAAAAAGGAACGAGGTAAACAAGGAAGCAGGTAATCATCGACAGGAAATCGGGAATAGAATTTTTAAGTTAAGATTTTAATCTAAGATCTGAAATCTTAACTCTAAAATGATCCAAATGTGGCCAAATAAGTGTTTAGCGTCCGTTGCGTATACTCTTTGCGGTCGTTGCTAGAAATAAAGGTATCCACTGACATCTCAATAGAATAGGTTGAAACCTTATTTCCTCTTTCTATTTCCAAATAGTCTCCCCTATCGACCATAACCCAATATCAAATATCAACCAATATCCTCTTCAATCTTTTCTACTCTTTTCCGCTCCTTCCACATTTTCCACAAGCCCACTCTTCTTCGTTTCTACCTGATTTTTAATAAACTCTCCTAATTTCTTTCCCTTCGTAGCTCCATGAACAATCGCAGGCATGTAGTGAATTCCCCCATACAAGCGGCTGATGGTGGCTTCTTCGGCTGCGTGTCGGAAAGAGTCAAACTCTCGGATAGGTAGACCATAGGCAACTTCGGTAGAGTCTACGAAATGGAAAGGCTCCCCAAACAACTTGGTTAAAGCTACAGCAGCCGCATTGGATGCCACGCTATGACCTGAGGTATACTCTGGGAATGGAGGTGTTTGTAATAAAGGCAACCAATCCTCGTCAATGTATTTATTGATATAGGTCTCCGGACGGATCAAAACTGAACGGTACTTTTCATCCCAACAAGCAATAAAGGCATCAAATAATGCTATCGAAGTATATGCCAAGGTCTCAGCCATTCCTTTCCAATCTTGCCCTGCTGTCTTGCTTGCAATGGAAGCAATCCCCATCCAGTGTCCTCCCGGGGTGATTTTCTTCTCCGCAAACATTACATGTCCTTTGATATTGACCTTGTAAGGATTACAATCCCAGAAATAAGCTATATCCTTTTGCTCAGGCGTCATGGCTTGGGTTACCGTAAATACTTCCATAGCTTCTTCATAAAACTTTGAGCCAGGCTCGGTAGAAAAAGGAGTGGCTGGTTCAGAGAGAAACTGATCAGGCCTTTCCATCACCAAGGTTCGGATCTTGTTCCAGTGAGGTTCAATTCCCTCCATGTAATGAGGAGGGGTTGGCTGCCAAGTGTGTGGTTCATTGGAGATGCTGTATTTCTCAAAAGAACGGCTCTCGTGGTAGTTATCTGTTTTGGAATAAGCAATCACATGGTCTGCCACAGCATGCCCCAAAGCCACTGATTGTTCAAATACCTTTTTAGGCATTCCCTGCTTTCGCAAGGTTGCAAACACCCCATCTCTATGCTCATCCATGATGTCTTCACTGAAAATCAAGGCCGTAGCAACCTTGTAATAGGCTGCCAAAGCTGCCAAGGAAAAGTCTACTTCCGCTGGAATATCATAGCTCTTGGTTTCAAAACCTCGCAATTGCCCAGCTAAACTCTGATAATTTTTATCTGCCAAAGCCGCCACTTCAAATGCAGCAATGGAGGGGTAAGCATAAATCCTGCTAGCCACTGGAGGTGAAAAAATATCATGTATAATCACCTCTGTCAATTGAAGTTGAGCGGCAATTAACAGCTCCCCATCTTCCAAGGTTTTCTTATAATCTTCTAAACTATTACATGCCCCTAGAAATGATACGAACACTATCAAAAGGGTAAATCGAACAAATACTTTCATGTTTTTTGAATTTTTTACTTTTATTCTTCCAACACATTCTTTTCTATGATACGATCGAAATGTCCTCAGGTTGGGATATCAAATGTATGGATATTTTGCAATTTCCAGCATTTTGAAGGGATGATTTTCAACAGCTTATTCACTTTGGATACGAAAGAAAACCGGTGATTGGTTGTTCCTGACAGCCATAATGGTAGGGTGACCAGCAAGGTCTATCAACTCCAATTTCCTGTACTCACCCCAATAGCTTGCAGCAGGAATAGTCAATACTTGATGCTTCCACTCTCCATTTTCCCAATGAAGCAAGGTCAACGCCTGAGCATCACTTTTCCCCAAATCATTCCGGAATCCATAGAAATTTCCAGCCACCAGTAGATACTGTTTCCCATTTGTCTCAAAAGACAAGAAGTCACGCACAGGGCTAAATTGTACCTCTAACGGGAATTCTTGAAAATGATGCTCATCCGCAACTCCTGAAATAATCCCTGATTGAAGATTAGATACACTTAATTTACGTGCTTTTTGCGCAACCTCCTCTGATAATACATCCTGAGGCTGCCTTATTCTTGAATAAGCTACATAGGACTCATGCTTTCTTTTGATGCCAGGCACTTGCTTAATCAAGTCATCCCGAGTAGCAAAAGGCACTAACAACGCTTTCATGTAATGAAAAATGAAGGGGTCCTCCTGCTTATTGGCATCCATATCCACATGATACAACCATAAGGGCTTATCTGAACTAGCCTTCCATTTGCTGTTCAATCCCAAATTACCCAACAGCAACTGTGCGCTTGGATAAGTGATTTTTTTCATAGCAGTATATAAGCCCGAAGGGCCCAATTCACGGGCAGTAAACTTTCCATCTGCTCCCAGTTTATAAGCGGTCACAGGCATCCATTCTCCAGCGACTACTAAGTTCATCTCTCCTTCCAACACCATCCATTCCGCAGCTTGAATCATACCCGGACGAAATCCTTGTTCAAAATACTGAGCCGTAACATCCCTGAATCTGCCTTTACCGTCATTCAATAACAAATAGGCTGGTGCCGCTGCTCCATAGTTACCAGTCACTACTGCCGCAGCAACAAAGATATCGACATACCCATCTCCATTGACATCCTGAAAAGCCACAGCCGAGGTATTCTCTCCTATGGGTGGCAGTGAGTTCATAGAAAATGAGAAATTCCCTTTTCCATCATTAAAAAAGATCCTGTCAAAATTGAAAAGTTCTCCAGACTTAAACTCATTTCCTCCACTTCCTATGTACAAATCCAAAAATCCATTCCCATTCAAATCTACCAAATGGGCTACCACATCCTCCGCTGGTTTAAATGCATCAAAGACCTCTTGATTATGTAACTTGAAACTTCCGTCTTGCTGCTGTAAAAATAATCGCCCCGCCTGCATCCGAGCTCCACCAAAGAACAGATCTTCGAGTCCATCTCCATCGACATCACCAACAGCCACTGCCGGCCCTTCGGTTGCATAACGTCTTGGCATTAAATACTCACGCCGAAATTCATCGACCTCAACATTTTCCTCATGTTTCCAGTCCAAGGCTACCTTAGCCAGAGTCAATGGAGATTCTTCAGTAGCTACTCGAGGCCTTATGGTAGCCTTTCCTGTTCCTGCTTGCAGTGTTGTCTTGGAATTAATAGACACTTGATCAAATCGTTCAACTGCTGAAGCTTTCCAGGAAACGATGACTGAATCAATCTGGACATGGCTCCCAAGTCCAAATGTCAGGGTAGTCGAACTCCCCGATTGAAATCCCCTGGAAGTGGATAGGGTCTGCTGAAATAATTCCCCCTCTGCAAAAATCCAAACGCTTGCTCCAATCCCAAATAGGTTGAAATCCTCACCCCTCAAATCAATTTGCACAAAATTATTAGCCAACTTTTCTGCTTGGTTGCGATACACAAAAGAAGGCTGATCAGTATTTGCGAGCACCAAATCCAAATCCCCGTCATTATCCAAATCCGCATAGGCTGACCCATTGGAGTAAGAGGCTTGATCCAAACTCCATGCGCTGGCAACTTCTTCAAATTGTAGTCCTCCTAGGTTTCGAAACATGTAATTGGGCAATTTCACACTTGGCAACATCTCGATTTGTCGAGCTTGCCGCTGCTTTTCTGTCAACTCAGGAGTAGGTGTTTGTGAGTACTGAATAAAATCCAAATCATTGGGGCGCTTGACAATCCCGTTGGTTACATGGATATCTTTGTAGCCATCATTATCCAAGTCCACCAGCAAAGGAGCCCATGACCAGTCTGTTGCAAACGTATTGGTTAGCAGCGCAATTTCTGAAAAGCGCCCATCGCCTCTATTCAATTGAAGATGGTTGCGAACATATTGATCCTTGTATCCCAAGCGCTTTTTTACATCGAATACTTCTTGCTTATCCTCTCCCACCGATTTCATCCAAATCGCAGGATCTTCCGGCAACATATCCGTAGTAAAAATATCCGGCAACCCATCGTTATTGATATCTGCCAAGTCATTTCCCATGCTGTAGCGACTGGTATTGGAGATATAGCTACCCAGCGATTCCGTGAATGTTCCGTCCTGATTGTTGATATACAAGTAATCGTCTTCTGTGAAATCATTGGACACATAGATGTCCATCCACCCATCTCCATTGACATCTTCGATACCCACTCCAAGACCAAAGCCTAAGCTGCTGGAAAGAATACCGGCCTCCATTGTCACATCTTCAAATCGGGCTTCTCCTTCGAAGAGCATATTTTTAAACAAGCGATCACCTCCCTTTTCGTCAGTGTTATCAAACTTGGTATCCGCGTGGGAAAACACTTCAGGCTTTTTGATGGAGTGATTCAACAAATACATGTCCAAATCACCATCTTGATCGTAGTCAAAAAACACGGCATGGGTTGAAAAACCTACAAAGTCCAACCCATAGGCTGCGGCAGATTCCGAGAATGTTTGGTCACCATTATTGATATACAGCTTATTATGCCCACTCAAGCCTTTGTAATCCCCTACTTGGCATACATAGATATCCAATAATCCATCTCCATTGATATCCGCCATGGTAACTCCCGTAGACCAGCCTCCATCTCCCGTAACTCCGGCAGCTTCCGTTATATCTTCAAACTGGAAATTACCCTTATTCAAATAGAGCTTATTGGAACCTTGATTGGATGTAAAGTAAATATCTACCAATCCATCGTTATTGATATCGCCAAGAGCCACTCCCCCACCATTGTAGAAATAGAGGTATTCTAAAATATTGAGTTCCTCAGTGGATGTAAGGTTATTGGAAAAATCAATCCCTGTTTCTTCACTGGAAAGTAGTTGAAATAGGGTGTCACGATCTTCTTGTGATTGTTTACAAGAAATGCTGCTAAAAAGAAATAACCCAATAAATACTCTAAACAGCCAAACAATTGAGCCTATTTTTTTAACCTTTATTAAAATCACCTGGACTCCTCTCTTTATTTAAACGAAACCTCAAAACTCCCAAAACTCCACTTTATCCGAATTTCTTGTCACCATCAACTGTCGTTTTCCTTGAAGTTGTATGACCCTCAAATCACGAACCTCTCCTTTGATCAGTAATCCATGCTCCCTGTTGGGAATATATCCAAATGTACCATCTCCTTTACCTAACATCACTTCTCCGTAACTCGCATCGTACTGCCCAACCTCTGGTTTTGCTCCGTGGAGATTACCACCCATGATAATATCCAAGTTTCCATCTCTATTCACATCTGTTAAGGCAATGCTATACATCCAACTGCGTTGTGCCATTCTCGGCAATGCCTGTACATCAAATGAACCATTGCCTAGATTAAGCAAAACTGAACTCTGAAAATAATTAACCTCCTGTACAACCGCTTTTTCCAGTTGCTGAGGCGTGAAGATCTCCTCCAAAAACTTATCATTGAAAGAACTGTATTTTAAGAAATTCTTCTTGATGGAAGGAATTTGACGCTCTAATTCATGCTTCAAGGTAAAAGGAACATGCTTATCTCCAGACTTTTGGACAAATACATGTTCGACAGAACCATTTTGGTCAAAATCATTCACAAACATGCGAATGGGTCTTTCAAACGAGGTTTTGAAACGGGTATTCAGCCCATGATTGCCCAAAACCAAATCAGGAATTCCGTCCCCATTCAAATCTCCTGCTGCAATAGATTGATACCAGCCCGTTAGTTTACTTAGGTCAGCATTCACTGCTTTTTCCAATTTTCCATTTTTGTTCCAGAAAATCGTTGGAGCCATCCATTCACCCACAACTGCCAAATCCAAACTTCCATCTCCATCCAAGTCGGCTACCACTGCATCTGTCACCATGCCCAACTCTCTAAACTCGGGTGCAAGGGTTGTGGTAGCGTCTGTGAAGACACCTTTGCCATTATTCACTAAAACCAAAGAGTTGGGATTAACCCCATAAAGAAAAGGCACTACCCTTGAAAATGCCACTATATCCAAATGACCATCCCCGTTGACATCCAATAAGCGAACAGCAGCTGTACTGTTTTTAAAACTGTTCAATCCTGATTCAACTGATTTTGTAAAGTTCCCTTTGCCATCGTTGAGATAGAGCCTGTCTGCCAATTCTAAAGAACCAAAACCAGATTCATTTCCACCGGACGCTACTAATAAGTCTAGCAATCCATTGCCATTCAGATCTGCAAAGATTGCATCTACGTCTTCCGACAATTTATCTGCTTCAAAAGCAGTTTGTTTAGAGAGCCTAAAGGTCCCATCGCGCTGTTGCACGTAAAGGGAAGCCTCAAAGCCTCTGGCACCCCCAAAGAAAATATCTTCCAAACCATCTCCATTGACATCTCCTACCGCTACGGCTGGACCTTCGGTGGAAAGCTTGTGATACGTCAATCGATCCCGATCAAAATCCACGAAGCGATTTTCCTGATGGGTAAAGTCAAGGGCTTCCTTGCTGACTTTTTTGAATACTTGCTGCTGAGGTTCCGTGAAAAACTGAATATCAACTGCTTCAGCATCTTCCCAACTGACTTTCAAGGTCTTATTCACTGCCACATTGGACAGCTTGGTAAATTTCCCATCGGGCCACCTGATTTGCACCTCATCAATGGATTCGATACTTCCAAGCCCAAAGTTCAATCGTGGATCCACAGAAGACTGAAACCCTCGATTGGGCATTTGCTCTTGATAAAATGCCTGTCCTCCCGCGATGACACGTACCTGCGCCCCTATGGCATGGGTATTTTTTGCTTTTCCTAGCAGTTCAATTTTAAGAAAATTATGCTCAGGATGTATTTCCCTACTTTTATTCTTAAAAATCAAAACCTCCCGATTGACATTATTCACTACCAAGTCCAAGGCTCCATCATTGTTCAAATCTACATATGCCGAACCATTGGAATGAATGGGATCGCCCAACCCCCACTGATGCACCACATTTTCAAAGACTAAATCCCCCTTGTTTTTAAAGGCATAATTCGAAACCGGATTGATCGGCATGGGGTCAATTAGTGCTTTATAATCCACTCCTTCCTTGGAGATGATCGCGCGCTTGGTGTCTTCATTATCAATAAAGTTGAGGTAATCTAGGTCAGTCAAGTCCTGGTAAATGCCATTGGCCACCCAAATATCCTTCAAACCGTCATTGTCCATATCAAACATCAAAGCTGCCCAAGACCAATCGGTAGCTTCCACATTGGCCATTCTACCCAAGTCTGAATAGGTTCCATCTCCATTGTTGATATGCAACATATTTCGGGTGTATTGATAGTGATATCCATGTTCCAGATTGAACTGAAACTTATCCCAACTTTCAAAAGTGGTGATTTGCTTCAAACGCTGAGGTGGTTCCGGAAGCATTTCTGTCACGAAGATGTCCAAATAACCATCATTGGTCAAGTCTGCTATATCTGCTCCCATGGAAGCCGCCGAAGTAGAAATCATGTAGTCAGTGAGGCTTTCGGTAAATGTACCATCCTGATTATTGATGTATAAATAATCCCGTTCAAAAAAATCGTTGGAGATAAAGATATCCATCCACCCATCTCGATTGACATCTCCTATGGTAATTCCCAAGCCAAAACCAATGACCGAACCATAAATCCCAGCTTCTTCGGATACGTCTGTAAACGTCCCCCCATCGTTCCGAAACAACTTATCACCTCCCACAGGATCTCTCCTTGGTCGTTCATTTTGCATTTTATTAAAACTCCCGATTGCTTGGTAGCTGTTGTTGAGCAGATACAAATCCAAATCACCGTCATTGTCATAATCAAAAAATACAGCATGGGTGGAAAACCCTTCATCTGCTAGCCCATAAATTTCAGCCATTTCGGTGAAAGTACCGTCTCCATTGTTGATAAATAGTTCATTCTGCTTATTGTCTCCTTTGACGTCTCCCGAGTTGCATACATAAATATCCAACAAGCCATCACCATTGACATCTGCCATGGCCACCCCTGTACTCCAAGCGCGGGAACCTGCAACTCCAGCCTGTTCAGTCACATCGATAAACTTAAAATCTCCTTGATTGAGGTACAGCTTATTTGGACCCATATTGGCAGTCAGATAGATATCTATCAAGCCATCGTTGTTGACATCACCAACGGCTACCCCTCCACCATTGTAGTAGTTTCGGTAAGTGAAAATATTAAACTGATCATCAAAGCTTAGATCATTCCGAAAGTCTATGCCTGTCAAAGATGATGGCAACTTTTCGAAAAGCGTATTTTCAGGCACTGGTTTTTCCGAAGTACTACAAGCCCAAAAAACAGACAGCCCTACTAGATAACCATATATACTAAACTTCTTCATCACTTTTATTTAACTGAGCGAAATCCTTGATGCGCAGGTCCAAAATCTCAACTTTCACCGTGTTGATGTTTTTCTTATGTACACGAATCACCCGATTCCCATCCACTTTGACCATGGCTTTTACTGTTTTTTCTTTGTTCGACACTTCAAAAAATCCATCACCATACCATTTCTCCAACATTCCCATCACATCCACCATCAGATTATCTATTGAGAACTCCTCATTGCTAGGAAACCAGTCTTGATACAAAATTTCAATAGGCATGTAATACAAATGATCTTCTTCAAACTTAGGATAAAAGTGCATATTAGCAACCTTCCCAGATGGTAGTATGGGGTTATACAAAACCTGTAAGTAATGCGCCCCATTGGTTAAAATTCCGTTTTTATTATGTTCCCAACAGGTTCCATAAAAGTCTTTTCTGCCCATTCCCAAGCGAAGGTCCAAAAATAAATCTTCTACCACTTTCCCTGACTTTAATTCACGCGCTTTGACTTGATCGTACTCGGATTTAGGGGTACAAGATGCCAAAAAAAATATGCTTAGCAAGATCCCTGCAACCAATCCCTTGATAGTTATACCTTCGCTGTTAATGCTTCTTCTCATAGCAATTTTATTTACTCCATTCATATATTAACGGTCTTTCATTGGATCGGGTCACTAATATCTTAGCACCGACATTTGTATTTATTTGCTGTATAGATCGGATTTCTCCCGGTATATAAATCCCTGAACTAGCTGCATCGATAAGTTTCCAGTTAGTTACGCCCCGCTTCATCAGCCATCCATAACTTCCCATTTGTATACCCCATTCAGGCTTGATACGGGAATGATTCCCTCCTACAAGCATATACTTTTTTTGATCGGGCGCTGTTACCAATTGCCCATGGAAAATGGGAGCATATTGAAGTTCGGATGGGAGTTTTTCTTGTTCAAATGTACCATTCTCTTGTTGGATATACAGCTTGGAGGCTAATTCATGTACTTCCCAAACTACGCTTCTACTTAAAATTTCCTCGCTCACCAAATCTTCCAAGCGTTTGTCTTTGTAACTATCAAAACTAAGTAATTGCTTTCTCCAACTTGGTAATTGCTTTAATAGGGCCTGTTTGAGTACAATGGGATACGCATACGGACCTTCAAACTGTGTAATGATTTGTTCCACACTTCCATTTTGGTCAAAATCATTGACATACATCCTTAGAGGTTTGGAAGTTTCTGCCTCAAATCTGGAGTTTTCTCCAAAATTCCCAACAAAGAGATCCAGTTTACCATCTCCGTCCATATCTTCAACCATCAGATGATTGTAAAACCCATTGGTACCAGAAAAGCCGAAGGCATCTGTTTTATCCACAAATCCATCTGCTTGCCGTTCAAAGATCCTAATAGGTATCCAATGACCTGCCAAAACCAGGTTATTGGCTCCATTCCCATCCAAATCTCCCCACCACATGTCTCTGACCATTCCTAAGGACCTCAAGGCTGAAGACAAACTTGTTGTTTGATCCACAAATGTGCCATCTCCTTGATTGACCAGCAAACTCAAACCAACAGGAACGCCATAAGCAAAAGGGATAGTACGCGTGGCAACTAGGATATCTTCCAATCCATCTTGATTGATGTCAAGAGCAATAGCTTTTGAACTGCTTTCATAGCGTATGGGAAGTGCATTGTCACACTTGATTAGTTTCCCCTTTCCATCGTTGATATATAAGCGATCTTGATAGTTCGGGTTTTTCAATGAAAACTCCAAACTTCCGCTCAGTACATACAAGTCAGGGAATCCATCTCCGTTTGCATCGATTATCAAGCCATCGACATCTTCAGCGATCGCATCGGCATCAAAACTCTGAGAAGGTGTAAAAGAACCGTTCTTTTGTTGTGCCCAAATTTGTGAGGATTGACCTTTGGCACCTGGTAAAAATACATCATCTAGTCCATCTCCATTAAAGTCTGCGACCACAGCTTTTGGACCTTCATTGGATATCATTTTCATCCGAAGCCTATCCCGATCAAAATCAACAAAATCACTCTCCTCATGCCTCCATGAAATTTGCTCCTCAGCTAATTTTAAAAGAGGTACATGACGATCAAAATCTTGTGACCTTACCAAAACTTCACTACCATCTGGGCTCAAATCAAGCAGTTGATTAACAGGCACATCGATTAACTTGGTGACTTGCTTGGTAGGCCAACGTACGATGATCGAATCAATTCGGCTATGTTGACCTAGCCCCAAATGCAAACGATGGTCTACTGAAGACATATATCCCTTGACAGGATTGTGTTCTGCATAATACAGCGCTCCAGCGGCATACACACTCACTTGCGTTCCGAAATATCCTCCAAGGTTGAATTGAATAAAGGAGTTATTTGTTAACTCCCGAGCATTATTTTTCAGGATAAATGCTTCTCCATTAAGATTATTAATCACCAAATCCAAGTCTCCATCGTTATCCAAATCGGCATAAGCTGCACCCGTTGAAAAGGTCAATTGATCCAATCCACTCGTGGCAGCTTTATCCTCAAAACGATAACCTCCTTTATTTTTAAACAGGTAGTTTCTTAAAGGGTTGGAGGGAAACTCATCAATCATTTTGGTCAATAGTATAGAGTCTCGCTTGTATTGAGAAATAAGGTTCTGATTATTGACGTAATAATCCACATAATCAAAATCTGTCAAATCTTTGACGATCCCGTTGGCTACAAAAATATCTTTCAAGCCATCATTGTCTGCGTCAAAAATCAAGGCTCCCCAAGACCAGTCTGTGGCATGAACACCTGCAAATCTGGAAACCTCTGCAAAATGAATTTCTGTGGAGTTAGGTTTGAAGCCTAAATTCCTCTGTAAAGTATTGCGGGTAAATTGATGATAATAACCTGTCTTTACATTGGCTTGGTACTTATCCCAATCTTCGAAAGGAGTTTTGGTTTTCACTCGATCCCAAGTAGCAGGTAACATTTCGGTCACAAAAATATCCTGCCAGCCATCATTATTCAAATCAGCGATATCGGCTCCCATAGAGCCCATGCTGATTTCAGTCATCATATCCTCCAAAGCCTCTGTAAATGTCCCATCCCCATTATTGAGGTATAGATAATCTTTTTCAAAAAAATCATTAGATACGTACAAATCAGGCCAACCATCTTTATTCAGGTCTGCTACGGTTACCCCTAGCCCATAGCCAATGGCAGAACCATAAATTCCTGCTTCCTCACTGATGTCAACAAAGAACCCACCATCATTTCTGTATAACTTATTACCTCCTTCCGGATCTCGGATTTCCCGTTGTCCCAAGCGAAGATCATTGATACCAACCGAGCGCGCAGAGTTATTGAGCAGATACATATCCAAATCTCCATCCAGATCAAAATCAAAGAAAACCGCATGTTGAGAAAGGCCGGTATCGGCTAGTCCATACACATGTGCCATCTCTGTGAATGTCAAATCTCCATTATTGATATAGAGTGCATTGTGACGCTCCTCACCACCAAGCGGACCTGATTTACAAATATAAATATCCAATAAACCATCCCCGTTGATATCTGCCATACTTACACCTGTGGACCAAATACCAGGAACAGCTAATCCTGCCTGTACTGTAATATCTTCAAATTGAAAATTTCCTTTGTTCAGGTATAATTTATTTTCGGCTTGATTTCCAGCAAAAAATATATCTATCAAACCATCATTATTAATATCGCCTAGAGCTACTCCTGCCCCATTGTAAAAATTCCGAAAGGTGTAAGGATTAAATTTTTCATCATACACCAAGTCATTTCTAAAATCAATCCCAGTATGGGAAGAAGGCAGCAACTCAAACAAAGTCTTTTCTTCAGGAGAGGGAGTGGAATTACAGGCAATAAGGCTGAGTCCAAGCAAAAATAGCGCAATTAAATGACTATCATTTTTAAAAGTTCCAGCAAATAAATCACCAATTGCCCTAACCAATGAACCAAGAAATAATGTAAGAGGGAATTTAAATCGCATACCTGCCATTCAGCCAATTTCTGGAAGTGAAGTTGAAAAAAAGAATGCTAAGAAGCTATAAAAATTAAAAAGAAGTGCGCCAAGCAGACGCACTTCTCTTATCATTATCCAAGAAAGATTAATAACCTGGATTTTGTCTCAAATTAGGATTTGCTTGCAACTGATTCTCTGGGATTGGGAACAAGTTTCTGAAGGCTGGAGAAGCATTTTTCTCCCACCAAGGAGCATTGAATCTACCGAAGCGGATCAAATCTGATCTTCTATGACCTTCTGCAAACAATTCTCTACCTCTTTCAGCTAATAACAAATCAGCATTTAAAGTAGTCAATGCAGGTGCATTTGCTCTTTCTCTTACTTGGTTTACAAAGTTTAAGGCAACAGCTGTGTTTCCTTGTCTCCAAGCAGCCTCTGCTTTCATCAACAATACGTCAGCATACCTGAAGATTGCGAAGTCATTGTCCAAATCAGGTCCTTGACCAACAGGAATTTCCCATTTGTTAATTCTTGTACCTGCTTGTCTCAATGCATTAGGTGCAAGCATGTTGATGTTTGGAGTAAAATTAATCGCAGGACCATCAGGATCCGCAGGCTCAACAGAATCATCAATGATTGGTGTCACTCCATCAGACGCAAACTGCGGACCTTCTCTTAGTGAGTTTATCCGAGCGTCTCCTTCTTCAAAACTGTTATAAAACTCTTCCAAAGCAGCATAACCATTCCAAGGCTGTTCTTGCAAGTCAAATGTCAACTGAGAGGAATAGTGATAAGTCATTTGGTGAATATTAAAACCACCAGCGTTGTTAGCATCGTATGGAAGTGTAAACATATTCTCAGGGGAGTTGCTATTGTTAGCAGAGAAATTAGAGAAGAAGTTTGGAGACAAGCTGTACGGACCTTCATTGATGATCACATCCAAAATTCTTTCTGCATCTGCCCATCTAGCTGTCCCTGTATACACCTCTGCATTTAAGTACAATTTAGCAAGGATCATGTGGGCAGTCCAATAATTCAGGTTTGTTCTGGTATTATTTTTAGTTAACAAACCAACATTTTCTAGAATGCTATTTTCAATAAATTGGAACACTTCTGCTCTTGTATTTTGAGCTGGGCTTCCACCTCTATCAGTTTCACGAATAATTGGTACATTTCCGAAGGCGTCAATTAGCCACAGATAAGCAAGCGCTCTTAATGTTCTCAACTCAGCACCTAACTCTTCTAAATCAGGGAATTGCTGCAATAAAAGGTTACACTCAGCAACAATTGTGAAAGGATATTGCCATGAACCATTCAAAGGACCATCTACTGACAACCATGTATGCCTGTGCGCTCTTAACCAAATACCCCCATCTTCCCAGTCAGCACCCTTTTGAGGGATTGCCAATTGATCCGCTGTCACTTCTAATACACTGTATAAGCCACCGTGGCTACCCCAGTTCCCTACTACTGCTGAATACGCAGTTTGCTTCAACACCTCGATGAGTTCAGGAGTCACGTTATTGTTCAATTGCTCTTGGGTAATCCCAGAAAGTACCTCCTGCTCCAACTCCCAACATGACCCCATGGTCATCGCTACCAGGCTCCCGACGAATAATGATTTAATTGATCGTAACATATATTAATTTAGGTTTATGTTATTTAAAGGTAATTGTTAAACCCGCTGTCCAGATTCTTGGTAAGAAATACGTATTTCTACGCTCAATACCTGGTGCCAACGGATTAGGATTAAATACATCTTCTGTATCTGTCCATCTTACTTCAGGATCTACCCCTGAAAAACGGGTGATCGTAAATAGGTTCTGAACACCTGCATATATGCGTAAGTTGTTGATAAAGGCCGATGTAGATGGTACGTTGTAACCAATTTGAAGGTTATCCAATCTCATGAAATCTCCCGGCTCTAAGTACAAATCAGAGAACGTTGGTGTAGATGTAACCAAAGGATTGGTAGGAGTGTTTCGAGTTAACACAGAATTCCATGTCAAAGAAGCACCATCTGCATTTTCGTAGAACCCTCTGAAGGAGTTGTAAATCTGATGTCCCCAGCTGCCTCTTAACAAGAAATTCAAATCCCAGTTTTTATAGATAAAGGTATTGGAGAAACCGAAGTCACCAATTGGCAAACCATTCCCTAATCTCTCAAATTCTTCTGGGTTTTCACCTGAAAGAATATATTCTCCTGCATCTGTCAAGCCTAGCATGCGAGGACCCCAGAAATCACCAATTCTTTCTCCTTCTCTATTCCAAACGATTGGGTTGTTGTTTTGACCAGGGGCACCTGGGATACCTTGTCTGATTTCAGGAAGTCTGATGGAACCTACACCGATATTTCCAAATCTTGCTCTTTCGTAGATAGTGAAATTCAAGGAAGGAATCCAATCTACCACACCTAGTTTAGTGCCGTTCAATTGAGCCAAAAATTCAAAACCACCGGAATTCAACTCACCGATATTTGCCCAAATGTTGGAAGCAGTATAGAAGTTACCAGGAGCGAATTCGTTTGGCGCACCGACAGGTACTTCAACGTTAAATAACAAGTCAGAAATAGTTCTTTTGTAATAATCAATCTGACCAGTGATTTTACCATTCATGATTCCATAGTCTAACCCTATTGTAAATTCTCTGGTAGTTTCCCAACGCAACTGAGGGTTAGGGTTAGATAACTGACGAGGACCTACGAAAACCGAATTGATTGGCTGGTCAGGGTTTAATGGAATTCTATTACCATTGCCGAAAACACCCAAGGCTAATGTAGCGGATGGTGGCAACTGACCTACCACACCGAAGGAAGCTCTAGGCTTAAATTGATTGAAGATACCCATATCAAAGATTTGAGTAAAATCAGCTCCCAAAGAAACCGCAGGGAATAAACCAGTTTGGTTATCTCTACCAAATCCAGAATAGGTTTCCGCTCTTACCGATGCATTCAAGAAATAAGTATTGTTGTAGTTAAAGCTTGTTCTGGCAAATAATGAATTTAACACAGATCTTTCAGCAAATGAACTCAAGTTAGTTCCAGGACCAAATCTTAAACCACCCGCACCCAAGTTATTAGGTCCTACATCGAACAGGAATCTTGCAACTTCCATGTTATTGGATCTCTCAGAGAAAACTTGAGTTTCACCACCTAACAAGAATGTAAAGTCTAAGTTATTGGCAATCTCATTTTGATAACGAATAGTACCATTCCAAATAGACTGCGTTCTGGTCTCCATATTTTGTCCAGCTTGTCCAAATCTACCAAAACCCACATCGAAATCCTGACGAGACCAGAAATTGCTACCTAATCTTGTAAATCTATCTTGAGAAAACTGAGATGCAATTGTCAAATTATCTGTAATATCAAACTCTACTCTGTATGAGTATATCGCAGCTGCAATTTCATTTGTAAATCTTTGCTGATTGATCAAAGCAACTGGATTGAAGAAATCAAATAATTGTCTTTGGAAATAGCCACCAAATCGCTGAGCGGCCTCTGTATTTTCAAAAATAGGCGCTGTTGGGTTGTAAATCGTAGCATATCTTACCGCCTCACCGTTTACGTTTGTCTCATCGATGTTAGAATAAGACAAATTCAGATTCATTCTCAATCGATTATTCAGAGCACCATGATTCAAGTTGAATCGTGTGTTCAGCTGTTCTCTATTGGTACCGATAACGATACCATCATTATTACGATAATTTACGGAAGCCAAAAATGAAGTGTTTTCAAAACCTCCAGTTACGGAAGCATTCACTGTACCGTTTAAAGCTGTTTGCGTAACCTCTCTTCTCCAATCCGTGCGAGAACCAAAATCAACTCCACCTCTTTCTACAAATTGCTCTGGAGTCAATACAGGAATAAAGTTGGTAGGCTGTTCAGCAGAACCGAATGTATTGATAGTTACGGAGGAAATACCTTTTTTGGAAGTACCTTTTTTGGTTGTAATCAAAATAACCCCAGCAGCACCTCTCGTACCATAAATTGCAGCAGCAGACGCATCTTTCAATACATCAAATGATTCGATATCATTAGGGTCCACTGCATCTATAGAAGCACCGATGACACCATCCAATACAATTAATGGAGATTGTGCAGCACCAAAGGAAGAAATACCTCTCAAACGGAGTTCAGGCTGTGCATTTGGGTTACCACCTGGTCTTGACACGTTCAAACCAGCCACCTTACCTTGTAGTAATTGAGTAGGATTAGGGAAGTTACCTCTGTTAAATTGCTCAGAACTTACAGAAGCAACCGCTGACGTGATTTCTTTCTTGTCTTGTGTACCATAACCAATAACAATGGCCTCGCGAAGACTTTGAATATCTTCTTCAAGCTCAATATTAAAGGTGGACTGATTACCGATGGTAATTTCCTGTGCTGTAAATCCAACAAAAGAAACAACCAACACCTGATCTCCAGGCTGAACTGTTAATCTAAAATTACCATCCAAATCTGTTGTAGTACCCCTTGTGGTACCCTTGATTAAGACAGTTACTCCCGGAAGCGGATCCTTCAAGGTAGCATCCAGGATGGTTCCCGTTACCTCCCGGCCTTGCGCAAATGCCACTGCAATACTGAACATCATCAGTGAAGCAACTAACACATACGTCTTTACTTGTTGTAAATAATTTCTCATAGGGTTTGTTGTTTTGAAAAAAACGGTTTTTGGTTTATGTAGTTAATTTCAAATCTAAAATGAGCGATTAAATTGAATTTTGCAATTATTAACAAACCCCATACCTCGGTTTTGAAAAAAATGGCGTTAACAGAATATTGGTATTTTTTGATAATCATTAACCATACAAAGTTTTTATTACTGATTATTCAACCGAAAACGTTTGAATTTTTCGAATAGTTAAAATTTTTTGTTTTTTTTAAAAAAGTGAAAATTCATAGCAGCACACCCCTCTCCACATTTAAATCCATTCTTTTGGAAATATCATTCATACCCAAATTAAATTTCATTTACCCCCTATTCTTAAAAATTAAAGCGAAAAAAGCATCCAATCAGGAATGATTAACAAAAGATTCGTAATCAATTCATCTGTGGTCAAGTGATTTTTTAAACTTTATAAGACACTCTATAGAATTCCCCTGAAATAATCTAAAACTCTCGTGAAAATTTGTGGATTTTTTATGGAGTCTTCTATTAATTAAACACCCACCAAGATGGACGCTGTCGGATAATCGTCCTCCCTTGTGCTCGTTCTTCACAACTCAAACAAAAACCAGGATACGAACTTACAGGACGTGCGGGAGAAAACACGCAGGGTCTTGGTAAAAAAAACGGCACGTCCTCCGCTGTTGTGAAAAATCTAGTTTTTTGGACCTTGGCTACTTCAAAAACACCTAAGACACGCTCTTCCGGATTGGAAAGGTTTTGAAAATTTCCATTAACTGGGGCTGGTGGAATATCAAATATCCCACCTTGATTATTGACTGCAATCCTGATTTTTTCCCAATATTCGAATGTAGCCTGATTCAGGCTATATTGCTTGATGGTGACAAAAAATGGATTCAAAAAAGAATCATCTACATTTCTTCGTCCAAAAAATAAATCGACTGCACGTGTTTGTGTGCCTGCTGTGCTAAATAAATTAATTCTACTCGGCTCTATTACAGATTGAATAAAGCAAGGTGGCATAGTTGATGTTGAAGGGCCGGACGGTGGTAGTTCAAGGAGACTCCAAAGATATGTTTCCTCTGCACTCCATCGGAGAAATAAAGGCTCGGATGCTTGTGGCATGGTGGAATTTCCAAACACCTCAAATGTAGGCACATCTACACGGGTATCTGTCAATAGCGTAGTAAAACGAAAATCTATTTGATCAACCGCACTCGACTCTGGCATACGCTCAAATGATGACTCGTAAATTTGATCATTGATAACCACCCTTAAAGAATAGGAAATTCCTGGAGTACCAACAAAACCCTCCAGTTTATACGCTCCATTCCCCGACGGAATATATTGCCGAACTAAGCCATCAGACGATATTAAAACTACAAAAGCATTGTTTACAGGTGATTGCACCAACCCGAAATTTTGTGTGATTCCTACATTGACACTATGTACATCTTCCTCATCATCTGTAAACAGACCATAAATAACGACTTGTCCTCGCGCTGTATCACCAATAAAATCCAAGGGATCTACACAGGAATTTCCTAAGATGAGGCAATAAACCCAAATCCACCTGCTCAATAAATGTTGTTTAAAGGTTTTCATAGGCTTTTAGAAATTAACCGTGTAAGACATGGTTGGGAAAATAGACCCCAAAATAGATAACTGAAAAGGGCGAAGTCGTCGTGATTGATTTTCCCGCTCGAAAAATACCGAGTACGCATTTCTCCTACTCAGTAAATTATAGATGGAGAAGTTAAATGAATCTTCCCAACCCCGAACAATCCCATTGGTCAGGTAAGAAAAATCCAAGCGGATGTAATCTGGAATGCGGAACTGATTGCGATCTCCAAAATCTGGCACAAATATTCCTGCAATGATGTAATTGGTTGCTGGAGCTGTTACAGGCCTTCCGGTAGAATAGTTGAAAGAGGCATTGAAAAACCGCTTTTTACCCAAATGCACATTTCCAACAAGTGACAGTATGTGGGGTCTATCAAAGTTGGTTGGGAACCATTCTCCTCTATTGACTTGAATTTCTGAAAAAGGTGACGTTGTACGGATCAAGGAACGGCTATAGGTATAGGAAAGCCAACCGGTCACCCCTCCTCTATTGCGCTGAATCATCAATTCAGCACCATAAGCCTTCCCTTCTCCCTGAATCAACTCGGTTTCGATATGCGGATTTAAGAACAATTGGGCAAAATCACGGTACTCCAGCTGATTGTCTGTAGTTCGGTAAAATCCTTCCACCGAAGTAGACCAATCATTTTCTTTGAAATTACGGAAGTAGCCCAAGGATAGATTGACTGACCGCTGTGGCAAAATATAGGAGGTACTAACTTGCCATAAATCTATAGGTGTAGGACCTGTGGCATTGGAGATGGTCTGCAGGTATTGATTCATCACAGAGGCTCCCGCCTTGATGGACTGTGTTTCATCCAAGGCCCAACGGAAGGAAAACCGTGGTTCAAATCCCGAAAACTGTGCAATAGGACCTGCATCAAAAGCAACCCTATCCACAATAGTGAACCTAGATATCGGTAGGTTTTCTTGGTAAAGAAATACGGAGTCAGGGCCATTTTGCTGGTAAAAAGAATATCGGGCACCCACAGAAATGGAAAACTTTTCCGATACTGTCCAATCCAAGCCTACAAATGGAGCCCATTCCAATCCTTGCTGCTTACTTACAGCCGCAGGAGTTATGCCGGAGCGCTCATTGAAAGGAGCTCGCTCCTCAGGCTTCATTTGATAATTCACCGCCTCTATCCCAAAACTCAATTCCATAGACTCAGAAGTCCAAAGACCGGTGAGTTTGGCTTGCTGATACTCCAAACCATTGCTGATTTGAAAGGCATCGTTGACAGAAGGTTCAAAAAAGCGATTGGTAAAATTCCCATAAGCCAACATTCCCGTGATTGAAAAATTGTCTGTAATCAAGTTTCTACTCGTAAGTGAACTCACTAAATTGTTCCATCGGAAACCAAATTGATCAGAAAACTGAAAGCGGTCCCCTGTATTAAGCAGGTTCCATTCCAATGTATGGTTTTGGGAAAATTTATGATTGATGGCCGTGTAGATATCGTGGAAGTTAAGGCGGCTATTGCTCACATCCAATTGATCCACCGTCCCAAGCTTCCAATTGAGATTCGAGCGCCTCAAACCTGCAATTATGCTGGTCTTATCTGTTTTCAGTGGTCCTTCCAACATCAATTTGGTCACTGCCGTCCCAAGAGACACAGAGCCTCCCCAAGTTTCAAAATCTCCTTTACGCATTCCGATATTCAGGGCAGAAGCACTTCGACCTCCAAATTGTGCAGGTACATTTCCTTTGTATAGTGCAAAATTCTGTACCACATCCCCATTGAATGCTGACAAAAATCCCAAGGCGTGATTGTTGGAAAGTACGATTGCTTCATTCATCAAAATCAGGTTTTGATCCGCTTGCCCTCCACGGATATTCAAACCAGCAGATCCTTCCCCTACAGAAGTCACGCCCGGCATACTTTGCAAGACATTGAAGACATCCGGCTCTCCCATCAATGCGGGCACGAGCTTGATTTCCTCCATGGTCATTTTGGTCACGCCTGTGATGGGGCTCTTGACGTTTCGGTCCCGTTCTTCCGCCAAAACAGTAAACACATCCAATTGAAAGTCCAAATTACTCAAACTCACATCGAGGACAGCATCTCTAAATATCTGAATCAGGTAATAATCCGCTTGCTTCCCAAATCTCCGAAACACAATTCGATGTCTCCCAGAGTCCAACGGGAAAATGTACAACCCATTTTTATCCGTATTGACACCCGTAAAAAATCCATCAATATGCACTGAAACATTTTCCAAGGGGAGTCCTGTTTCTTGGTTGGTCACTTTTCCTGTTAAAAAATATTGCGCTTTTTTATCTCCCCCCTCGTGGTTGAAACGAATTTCTTTGAATTCATTTTGGGCGATGCCATCTGTTATGAAACAGAACATCAAGGTACAAGAGAGCAAGAGTCTCCTCATAGTAGTTGATTAAGAAAGTTTTCAACGAAATCTTTTCACAAAACTAACTTTTTATGGGAGGATTGCAAATTTTCAACGGAATTGGCATATTATTATAAAAACCAGCCGTCTTTTTTATTAAGGCGAACAGATTTAATATTACAATCGAAAAAATGAAGTGGCACTTGTCTATCAAAAAATTATAAATCAACTTCTACTTACTCGCTTTTTCCATTTTTTGGGGTTTTGACTTGTGTTGAAGACGGAAATGATATCCAAATCATTACCATTAATTATGTATAGAATCAGATAAGGAAATCTATCGACAACAAAAGCCCTAACTTTCTTTTTATAACGAATTTGAAAAATCATCGGATTGTCACTAATTGTTTGTAATCCAGCATCAATCACAACTAAAAAATCCTCACCTAAACCTTCCTTTTGCTCTTCATACCAACGATAAGAGTGTAACAAATCCGATTCAGCTTCATCAGAAATTCGGATATTATAGGCCATCTTTTGATTGAGTTCTAACGCGACTTTTCACCTCATCCCAAGAGGAAAACTGCATTTCTCCGTTTTCGTATTTTTGAAGCCTGAGTTCCAATTCTATTTGGTTCTCTTCACCTAATTCAAAGGAACTTTCCTGCTGCTCTTTTAGACTTTGGATTTTTTCAAGAACATATGTGTCCTCAAGAAGCGTAAGCCAGTGAATAAGGTCAATTTTAACTGATTGTATGTCCATATCCATTAAAATTTTAATCGCTAAAGATAACAATTATTTCTTCTTTTTTATTGAATTAAGACCCGTATTAAACCAATCATCCTAATAAACTAAAATCACTGGATAAAATTTGATGCATTTGAGATTTCTCCAAACAGGGATTCTTAGGGAAAGTATCCCTATCATTTAAGGCAATCACATTTATCCCTTCTAAATCTCAGATTTACCTCTAACCTTTTTTAACAACAAAGGTCAATAGCAATTGCTCAAAACTATGTAGTTTCGAACACGTTAATAACTCCAACGTCGTCTTCCAATGAAACACCTGTACCTCCTTACTTTTTTCCTGTTTGCGGTTCCTTTTTTTGGAGCTTCTCAAGGCATCCGTGGTAAAATCAGCAATAATCGAGGAGAAGAACTCCCCTTTGCATCAGTTTTTATCCGAAATCTAGGAGATGGAGTGCCCAGCAATCAAAATGGACTGTATGAGTTCAAGTTGAAACCTGGGTTCTACGATGTAGTCGCACAATACCTCGGCTATGCATCGGTCATCAAAACTGTAGAAATCAGGGATGCTTGGGTGCAACTGGATTTTGTACTGGAGGAACAAGTATATGCCCTGCAAGAAGTAACCGTCAAAACAGGTCAAGAAGACCCAGCTTTGACGATTATGCGAAAAGCAATCACCAAAGCCAAATACCACCGCTTACAACTTGATGAATACAGCATGATGGTGTATCTGAAGGGAACAGGTAAACTCACCAATGCGCCATTTTTTCTTAAAAAAGAGTTGGAAAAAGATGGCCTCAAACTCAATGAGGCCTACACCACAGAGTCTGTTTCCCAAATCACCTTCCGACAACCCAATACAGTTACAGAAAAAGTGATTAGCATTCGCTCTAGTGGTGACAACAATCAAACCTCTCCTGCCCCATACATCGCTACCAGCTTTTATAACCCCAAGATTAATGAGGCAGTCTCACCATTAGCACCCAATGCATTTGCCTATTATCGATTTAAGTACGAGGGCTCTTTTATAGACCAAGGCGTCATGGTCAACCGCATCAAAGTTACCCCACGCTCCAAAGGCGAAAGGGTATTTGAAGGAACAATTTACATCATCGAAAACTTATGGGCTATCCATAGTTTGGACTTGACAACCTCGCTACTAGGATTCCAAATTGGAGTCAAGCAATTGTATGCACCTGTGGCTGAAAATGTCTGGATGCCAGCTACCCATACCTACACCTTTGGCGGGAAATTTTTCGGCTTTGCAGGGGAATACACCTATCTAGCCTCCACCCGCGATTACAAAATCACCCTCAATCCCGACCTAATCGTAGAAACCAAAATCATCGATGAAAAAGTAGATGAAATCCCCAAGGAAATCACCACTTTCAATCGAAAAGAGTCTGCTTTGGAACAAATGGCGAATGCCGACCAGATGACCAAAAAAGATTTCCGAAAACTCATCAACCAATACGAAAAAGAGGCCGCTCAAGAGATGGAAGATTTGGCGGTGGTATCCGAACGGAATTACAGCATCGATTCCTTGGCAAGTAAGCGAGGGCTCAGCTATTGGGATAGTATTCGTCCCGTTAAATTGACCGAAGAAGAAATCAAAGGCTACATTCGGGACGATAGTTTGGCACTCATCGAAGCTGCAAAAGTATCTGATGTTGACAGCATTGCCCGTAAAGCCCGAAGGAAATTCAGCCCAGGAGATATCCTAACAGGAGGAAGATACAATTTTGGCAAAGGACGTACACTAGCTTTTGACCAAAACTTCACAAAATTCTCCTTCAACACCGTTGAAGGTTTTAAATTAGGAGTTTCGGGATATTACCGGATCCAAAAAATCGAACCCCAAGCCGACTCTGTCAACCGACTGATTAAGTCATGGAATTTCAGTCCTGAACTTCGCTACGGATTTGCCAGTCAGCGCTTCTACGGAACGATGGGTGTACGAAGGTCCATCACCTTGGGTAGGAATAGCACTACAATTGGCATCCAAGGTGGTCGCTACATCTACCAATTCAATACCGAAAATCCCATCCAAGAGCAGGTAAACATGCTGTATTCCTTGCTTTTCCGACTGAATTACATGAAGCTTTTCGAACAGGATTTCATCCGAGCCTACTATTACCGCAGGTTTACGGATGCTTTCACCTTTCGAACACAAGTTTCTTGGGCTGAACGCAGGATGCTGGAGAACAACTCAGACTTCAGCTTCTACAGAAGACCCGAACGTGCCTACACCTCTAATACCCCAGAAAACATCGAAGCGGGTGCAGATGCGTTTGAATCCCATCAAGCCTTTATTTGGTCCAGTAGTATCGAATGGAGACCGGGGATGAAGTATCGCATTCGAAATGGTCGCAAATCACCGATTTATGAATCTGCTCCACTTGTACAAATGAAGTATAGAAAAGCCCTGCCAGGATTGACTGGTTCTGGCATGAATGCTGCGGACTTTGACTGGGCGGAAGTCGGCATTGAGCATTTTTTCAATTTTGGCGTGAGTGGAAAACTGGACTATAACCTGACTGCCGGTACTTTCCTCAACAATAACCGAGTAGGATTTATGGACTTCAAACACTTTGGAGGCAATAGAACCATCTTTGCCAATATGGGCGTGGCCACTAACTATCGCTTTTTGGATTATTATCAATACAGCACGAGTTCCAATTATGTCAGTGCCATAGTCCACTACCAATTCCGGAAATTTCTATTCACCCAACTCCCTGTGCTGAGATTCTCAGGTATTCGGGAAAACTTATTTTTCAACTACCTCAAAACAGACAATAGCCCGCACTATTGGGAGGCAGGATATTCGGTAGACAATTTATTTAGATTATTCCGCTTAGAAATGGGGGTAGGTTTTGAAAACAGCAGCTATCAGCGAAGTGGAGTACGATTTGGGATCGCGAGTTTTATTAATATCAACTAGCTTTCAGGATTATTCTTAGCACCCAGTTTTGCTTAATTATTTGTGAAATAGTAGATTGGTGAGTTGTAATGTTATGGAAATCTTAAAAATACCAATTAGTGATACTAATCCATCTCCTACTTTCAATTCTCTGGATTATTCTAGCTACCGCACGGTGGAAAATCCATCCCTTGATTGCGTTGGCAGTGGCTTCCGTTTGGGTGGGTTTGGCTGCTGGGATGGAATTCACCCAAACATTGGAAGAATTTAGCAAGGGTTTCGGTGGCTTGATAGGACAGATTGGCTTGATCATCATACTGGGCTGTATTTTTGGGTATTTGTTGGAAAAGTCTGGTGCGGCCATGAGTTTGGCGCTCAAACTTTGGGCTAGTGTTGGCAAACGATTTCCAGCCTTGAGCACAGGTTTGATGGGCTCAGTGGTAGGCATTCCTGTATTTTGCGACTCAGGCTTTATCTTGCTAAACCCAGTAGGGAAAAACTTAGCCAAAACATCTGGAATTTCCCCACTCACTTTTAGTCTTTCATTAGCAGGAGGGCTGTACCTTTCTCATATTTTGATTCCTCCTACTCCAGGGCCTTTGGCAGTGGCGGGGATGATGGGATTAGAGCAAGAGTTAGGAATTGTATTAACCCTCGGCTTGCTGATCATGCTTCCCGTCTTGCTGGTGGTAGCCTGGTGGGCCATGCGGTTTGCTAAAAAATTTCCTTCAGGTTCCAGCACAGCACCAACAGAAAATTCACAACCCTTACCTCACCAACTCCCATCTTTTGCATGGTCGGCGATGGTCATTTCACTCCCCTTGCTATTGATCACGATGGGGAATTTGCATGCATTTATCCCAGTAGAAAGCTTGTCCGTTTTTATGAAAAATATGGGCAATCCTTTGGTAGCGATTAGTTGTGGCTTAATGGTGGGATTTTGGAAATTGAAAGACGCAAGCAATAGCAGTCTATTTCGCCCAGCTTTTGAAAAAGGAATTCTAACTGCTGGTCCAATCTTGATTTTGACGGGTGCTGGAGCAGGTTTTGGAGCTATTTTGAAGCAAATTGGCCTTCAGGAACTACTACAATCCTGGAACTTGCAGCCCTCCTCCCTGATTGGTTGGATTCTCTTGGCATTTGCCTTGGGTAGTTTTTTGAAAACAGCTCAAGGTTCCAGTACTTCTACGATGATCATTGCCGCGTCTCTACTCATCAGTCTATTGCCTGAGCCGAGCAGCTTTTCAACTCTAGAAATGAGTTTGCTGATGGCCTCAGTTGGCGCTGGAGCCATGACCATATCGCATGCCAATGATTCCTATTTTTGGATAGTGAAGGAATTTACAGGCCTGACTGTTTCAGAAGCGCTAAAAAGTTACACGCTGCTAACCTTTTTAATGGGTGTTACAGCGCTTGGGATGATCGTAGTTTTGGCGGGGCTACTAAACTTGATTAACTAGTACAAGAGACCTGGCAGGTTTTAAAAACCTGCCAGGTCTCCACCTCCATTTATAAACATTCCATCTTTTTCCCCAAATGCTTCGCACCTTTCCTTACGGATTTTTGCAGCACCATGGACATAGAAGATACATTCACTGAATACATATCCTCATCATTCCCACTGGGAATCGGTATGCCCGAAGTACGCGTTTGGGATTCAAATTCGTAGATTTTCACATCCTGCTGTGTATCCCAAATGACGAAACGAACCCGTGCAACATTGTCATTGGAAATAGAGGGACTGACATAATATGGGTCCGAGCCCTTACGTCCCAAGTCCTCTTGCTCGAATGCAAGTCCCCCCTCATTTTTCCATCCCTCAATGGTCACTTGAATAAACCACTGTCGATTCAATTCGGAAAAAAACCGATAAAACTGATCCGGATCGTCCACGTCTTTGATGCCAGCTGCCAGCATTTCATATTCCAAATCAGGAGCTGTTTCCACATTTGCAATCCCAGCTTTCTTCAGCTCCTCTTTGATAATCCCTTCCAGTTTGACAGCTTCATTGAAGCCAATATCCTGAAAAGGAGCCAAAACAATGCCGTCAGCTGGGTCAAAGCAAGCTCGAGATGGGCCTATGGGAAATATTTTGGATTGGACACAGGAAGAAAAAAGTAAGGTGAACAAGAAAACTGAGAAATATTTCATAGTTCAAATTTAATTGGCATCTTTGGATTAAAGCCATAACTCATGAAAAAACTAATAAAACCCATTGTTGGTTTCCTGATCTTTTGGATGGCCAACTCTTGTCAAGCACAAGAGAATGATCCTTCACCGAATCCTTTTTCTTTAGGTAGAATTGGAGATAGCAAAGATGCAGCTGTCTCAACAGAAGCTGGTTTGGTTTTAATGGGAGGAGGAACTGATGTAGATGCTGCGATGAAGTGGATGATCGAACGTTCGGGAGGCGGTGATTTTTTAATCATTCGAGCTTCAGGAGGAAATGCATACAATGCATACATCAACAGTTTAGGATCTGTAAATTCAGTAGAAACATTACTTATTAGAAATAAGAATGCTGCAAATGACCCGAGAGTTTATGAGACTATACGAAAAGCAGAAGCGCTTTTCATTGCAGGAGGTGACCAATCTGTATATCTAGATGCATGGGAAGGAACTGAAACAGAAAAAGCCATTCAATATTTGATTCATGAGAAGAAAGTCCCCATTGGTGGCACCAGTGCAGGTTGTGCAATTATGGGCACTTTCATATATACTGGGGAAAATGGAAGCATTGTAAGTACGGAGGCTTTAAGTAATCCCTTCGATAGTAGGTTAACTGTGAGAAAGTCTACTCTTATCAATCACCCCTTCCTTCAAAATTTGATTACAGATCAACACTTTACTGAAAGGGGTAGAGAGGGAAGGTTAGTTTCATTTTTGGCAAGGCTTAAAAATGAGAGTCAGACCATAGGACTTAGGGGTATTGCAGTAGACGAACGTACTGCTTTATGTGTAGATAGAAATGGTGATGCTATCGTACTAGGAACAGGAAGTGTTACGATCATCGAAGAACATCAGCCTCAAAGACTTCCCGAAAGACTCCAAGCAGGACAATCCCTGCACTGGAGATTTGACGAACAAGTACTTCGCTATCGACGCCTTACCCAAGCCACTAATCAGGAATTAGTGAATATTTTCTCATGGGATATCCCATGGACGAATCAGTTCTGGTTTGTAGACAATGGGCAGTTGCGCTTGAAATAATCTTTATTAGAACCTGTGATTTTTTACAAATCGCTAAATTATTAGCAGTATGGAAAAAAAACTGAATAAATAAATCAACTATTTTTTCAATAAAGGATAAATCAATACCGTAACCACATCGTCAGATAGATGATTGTATTTCTATTGAATGTAGCCTTTGAGGCGGGCGTGGGTGGTTGCTTCTTCGGTGTTGTGGATGAGGAGCATCTCTACGCCTAAGGCTTGCATTTCGTTAGCTATATGGACCATCAGCTCTTCCCGCTCCTCGGAGACGCTTCGGATATACACGGCCTTCACTCTTCCTGGATACTCCTTAATGACTTGTAGGTAAATCTCCGCATCGTGCTGCCCACTATCACCAATCAGGATAAAGGATAGATTGCGCTCTATTTCCACTATTTTTTCGATTTGCTTCAACTTATGTTCCCAGTGGCTGCCTGCGATAAACTGCTCCCTCGAAAGCCCTAAGTCCCGTAGCATCAAAGGGCCTTTGGGTATCTGATGTGCATCCAAAAACTCCATCAAGAAATCATACAAATTCCAAGGGGAACTCGATACATAAAAAAAAGGATTGGAATCTAGGCCGTCCATCCCTCGATGTAAGGCTTGATAAAACTCAGCTACCCCCTCAAAAGGCAAGCGTGTATGGGCATTGCCAAAAAAGGTGGTTTTGAGCATTTCCCATAGACGGGTGGCTCCTGTAGGAACAATGGTATCATCAATATCTGAAATCACTCCAAAGTCACAGTCTCCATAGGGTATAAACACTGGGTTATATGTCCTTACCAAAGGTGCATCTTTTATTGGATTATCTACCAAAGTCAGTTCCACCTGATTCCAATAATGTGTCAATTTCCAGCCTTCCTCCTTTTTCAATTGCACCTGAAAATATCCTTCTTCATCGGTGGTCACGAGTTGCTCTACCTCCTGAAAACGAGCCAATACCCGCAACCCAGGCATTTCCCAACTTGCAAATCGCTTGTACATGTTGACGAAGTTTCTCCAGCGGCTATCTTCAATAGTAGAGATACCGATGCCCCTATCACGCAGCACCCTGCCCACAAAGAAAATCTCCTGTTCATTCCCAAAACCTTTATAGGGCATGATATGAATCGACTGAATCAAGCCCAACTTCAACCCAGACCATACCTTCAAGGCAGAAAGCCTTTTTTTCAATGAGTAAAGCAGAGCTAGGAGGATTTTTTTCATGTGCTGTTGCCTTTGGAAAATCTATTCTACGGAATTCTAATCAAATCAACAATTAATTTTGAGTCATAAACAATACATAATTAGTTTTTCAGATCAGAGTTTAACAAAAAACAAAGAGTTGATTTTTTCTTTTTAAAGCACCCTGCTGCTCCCCCTGCTTTTTCTTACCTTTGCTGCATGGAGCAAAGTAAAAAAGATATCCGTCAATTTTCTCTTCAGGAATTAGAGGAGTTTTTTGTGGCACAGGGAGATAAAAAATTCCGTGCGAAGCAAGTCTATGACTGGTTATGGAATAAGTCTTTGAAAAACTTTGATGACATGAGCAATATCTCGAAAGAAACTCGGGAGATGCTCAAAAGTAATTTTTCCATCAACCATGTCAAAGTGGATTTGATGCAACATTCTACAGATGGTACCATCAAAAATGCCGTAAAGCTGCATGATGGCAAGATTGTAGAGTCGGTATTGATTCCCACTACCAAGCGTATCACCGCCTGTGTATCTTCACAAGTTGGCTGTAGTTTGGATTGCAACTTTTGTGCTACTGCCAGACTCAAGCGCATGCGAAATCTGAACCCAGATGAAATTTATGATCAGGTTGTTGCTATCAAAGAAGAGGCTGAAACTTATTTTAATCGCCCTTTGACGAACATTGTATTCATGGGAATGGGAGAACCACTCTTGAATTACAGCAATGTAGTGGATGCCATAGATAAAATCACGTCCCCAGAAGGACTTGGCATGGCTCCCCGAAGAATCACACTTTCCACCGTTGGCATCCCCAAGATGATCCGAAAGATGGCCGACGATGAGGTAAAATTCAATTTAGCCATATCCCTTCATTCAGCTATCAATGAAACGCGTAGTCGATTGATGCCTATCAACGATGTCAATCCTTTGGAAGATTTGGCGGATTCTCTGCGCTATTGGTATCAAAAAACCAAGCGCAAGGTAACCTATGAATATGTCATTTGGGATGGTATTAATGACGACGAAGCACATGCCAAAGCTTTGGCGAAATTTTGCAAAATCATCCCTTCCAAGGTCAATATCATCCAATACAACCCGATTGATGAGGGGGAATTCCGTCAGGCCAAACAGGAGGCAGTTGACATGTATATCCGCATTTTGGAAGGACAAGGCATCATCGCCAAGGTCCGCAAATCCAGAGGCCAAGACATCGACGCAGCCTGCGGTCAGCTTGCTAATAAAAACGAAGTAGCAGAATTGGAAGGCAGCATTACCTTGAAAAAATCTTAATCCAAGTACTGAATTAAAAAGTATTCCTGGTAACGCTTGACTGATTCGTCGGTTTCCACCTCATACATCTGCTTAAGGCTATCTAATACTCCCGGCTGATCTACAAATCCGAATAAGGCAGAGAAGGCAGCAATTTTGATATAAAAAGGCTCCTCGCTCTTGGCAATTGTAGTCAATCGTCCAATGGCTTTTTCCATACCCTCTTCGGGAAGTTTGGTGAAATACTCTCCGTAATATCCGATGAAATAGTATAAAGACCTGCGATTGTAAGTATCCAATCGCTCATGAAACCAATCCCCTTTTCCCAAGCTAGATTCCTGAATAAAATATTCTGCTAAGGCAACAGTCATACGAATATTAGGATCGGAGGTATACCGATCTGCAATTTCTTTTCTATTGGTATTGGTTTCTTCTGCCAGGTAAGTACCTAGAGCAGCGGCGGCGACGTAATAGGAAGGATCATTCATCCAGCGAAGCATAGCTGGAGCATATTTCTCCCCCTCTAACATCCCCAACAACTCTATCGCTGCCAAGCGAACTGTGTTTTGTGGATCTTGCTCTGCTAGTTCATAGATTTTTTCTTCCAGCCCTACTGGAACCAAATTCGGATCTTTAGCAAAAAACATGATTGCCAATTCTCTATTCGCCCAAAATGTATCGTCCAAGGTATTCGCTGCCAAGGAAGGCAATCTTAATTCATTGGGAAAATATGTCATCAAACTATCCAAGGCTTCATAACGGGCGATTGCAAACTGAGACTCCTGCAACTGTTTGATGAAAAACTCCCTGGGTCTACTGGTCACTGTTTTTTTCAACAAGACTTTTTCCTCATCCAAATAAAGCTGATTGACAGGCACTCCATTTTCAATGGCAAATTGCTGAAAAGCTTTATCCAATACAAAATCCTTTTCAAATCGCTTACCTTCATGATACCAGCTTACTTTAAAAGGAATTCGGTAAAGAGGTGTGGTTGTCAGGTCTTGGGTTTGTCGGACTGTTAATAATAAATTATCAGGAATAGAATAATCGACCTCATAGGCAAGTGTTGGATGTCCGGAGGCTAAAAACCAAGGATTAAAAAACCAATTCAAATCCATCCCTGTCACTTCTTCAAAGGCTAATCTCAAATCGTGCACCTCCACTGCGGAGTATGCATGTTTGGTCAAATAGTGTTTGAGTGAGGCAAAAAAGGCCCTATCTCCCAAATGTCTTCGCAACATGTGCAAAATGCGTCCTCCTTTGGCATAGGAGTGATTGTCAAACATATCCTCGGGATCATCATAATAAAAGCGGATTAAATCTTCCTGCTTTTCTTCTGCTTCTCCAAAATACTTCTCCATTTCGGCTACATGATGCATATTTGCCTCATCACGACCAAGTTTATACTCGTACCATAGGTACTCAGAATAATTAGCGAAAGCTTCATTCAAAGTCAGGTTAGCCCAAGATTCTGTAGTCACCAGATTTCCAAACCATTGATGAAAGAGTTCGTGGGCAATGATTCCATCCCACTCGCTATCAATTGCCTCCCGAGCCGTCAGATTCAAGTCTTCCATAAAAATGGATAAGGTCGTGTTTTCCATTGCTCCGGAGACAAAGTCCCGAACCACCACTTGATTGTATTGTTGCCAAGGGTAGTCCACCCCTAGCAGATTGGAGAAAAACCCAATCATTTCAGGTGTGTTTTTAAAGACTTCTTTAGCGCCTTCCTTAAAAGCAGGCTCCACATAATAGTTCACCGGAAGCCCTTTCCACTCATCCTGAATCTCCACAAATTCACCTACAGCAATAGCCGCTAAATATGGGGCATGTGGCTTATCCATCAACCAATGGTCTGTACGAGTACTATCCTGATGCAACTCCGAACTTAGCAACACTCCATTGCTTAGTGTTCTATATTTTTCCGGAACACGCAATTTGACTTCCTGGGTCATTCGCTGATTTGGGCTATCGAATGTTGGGAACCACTTGGAGTTATGCGCAGTCTCTCCCTGAGTCCAGATTTGTGTTGGTTTGTTTTCATTGCCCAATGGATTGATAAAATACAATCCTTTGGTATCCGTGATTGCCTTGCTACCGGCTTGATTATTTTCGTTGGGATTGGCAGTGTACTTTATTTTCAATCGTAGAGTATCTGTGTCTTGAAATATGCGAGGCAAATACACAGTCAATTTTTTTTCCTTATACAGGGTATTCAGGGGCAGTTCTTCTCCATCCTCGATTAAGTCTACCCTATAGATATGAAAGTCCTTAGCATCTAAGACCACTTCCTTTTGCTCATAAAAATAAGGTTTCATGACCAATTCGGCTGAACCCAATACCTGTTGTGTAGAAAAATCGAAACGCAAGTCCAAAGCTGTATGCAGGATATCAAAATACTTGGTATCTGTTGCGCGGTAATCTGCTATTTTAGATTCCCAGTCTCTTGCCAGCAAAGATGAGCTTCTTGGCACTAGTTGCTCATTTACTCCAAGTTGGATTACAGAATCCTCAGTTTGTAAATCAGTTTTCACAGATTTGCAGGAAGCTATAGAAAATAAGCAGAAGATTAGTAAAAGCTGGGAATATTGGGATTTCATGAAAATACTTTTTGAAGATAAATTGTATATTTAACGCAAAATAAAACAAAATGTACTCAGTAACTATCAAAAATAACGCCTATGACCTTGAGAAAGGTGCAAAAGGCATCAGTTTGGAAGGGGATTTAGTTGATTTTGATATCGAAAAGGTTGATGATCGATTTTTTAAGGTTTCCAACAATGGATCAACCCATACCTTGGAACTCGTAAGCATAGATGAAAGTACCAAAACAATTAAAGTTAAGCTCAATAATAAACCTGCTGAAATTTTGATTAAGGACAAATTTGACCGCTTGATTGAAAAATTGGGGATCAATATGAATCAGGGTTCTGCTGCCAAAGACATCAAAGCACCGATGCCAGGTTTGATCTTTGACATCAAGGTGGCAGAGGGAGATACAGTAAAAAAAGGGGATCCTGTATTGATTTTGGAAGCTATGAAAATGGAGAATATCTTGAAATCCCCTGGTGATGGAGTGATCAAGCAAATCAAAGTAAAGAAGGGGGACAGTGTTGAGAAAAATCAAATTCTCATTCAATTTTAAGGAATCCTTTTCCATATCTGTGGGCTAGCGTATATCTTTGTCAGATTTCAAACACAAAATGCAGCTTACCTGTACACGTACCAAAAAACCAAAACAATGAAATACAAACGAATATTACTGAAACTCAGCGGTGAAGCGCTGATGGGAGAGAAAAACTACGGTATCGACCCCAACAGACTTGACCAATACGCACAAGAAATCAAAAAAATCAAAGAACTAGGCGTAGAGGTTGCCATCGTGATTGGAGGAGGTAATATTTTTAGAGGTGTTCAGGCAGAAAATACAGGTATTGATAGAGTTCAGGGAGATTACATGGGCATGCTTGCAACATTGATCAATGCCATGGCATTGCAAAGCGCTTTGGAGCAAAACGGCATGTTTACACGCCTCATGTCAGGCATTAAAGTGGAAAGTGTCTGTGAGCCGTTCATTCGAAGAAGAGCCATCCGACACCTAGAAAAAGGAAGAATTGTAATTTTTGGAGCGGGGATAGGCAATCCTTATTTTACTACTGACTCCACGGCAAGTTTGAGAGCTATTGAAGTAGAAGCCGATGTAGTCTTAAAAGGCACCCGAGTAGATGGTGTGTATACCGCAGATCCAGAAAAAGATAAAACAGCAACCAAATACGACAACTTGTCTTTCCAAGAGGCCTACGAAAAGAACCTGAATATCATGGATATGACAGCTTTTACCCTCTGTCAGGAAAACAATTTGCCAATTGTAGTATTTGATATGAATAAACCCGGTAACCTGAAGAAGTTGATTGAAGGTGAAATTATCGGAACGCTAATCACAACCAATTAATCCATCATCTCATGGAAGAAATCAAATTATATTTAGACGAAGCTAAGGAACTGATGCAAAAAGCAGTAGATCATACTGCAAGTGAATTGCTGAAAATACGAGCAGGTAAGGCCATGCCAAACTTATTGGATGGAATTATGGTCTCCTACTATGGTGCACCTACTCCATTGTCTCAAGTAGCTTCTGTAAACACTCCTGATGCACGTACCTTGACCATCAAACCTTGGGAGAGAAATCTAATCTCTGAGATTGAAAAATCCATTATCAACTCTGATTTGGGTCTTGCACCTCAAAATAATGGAGAAATCATCATCTTGACAATTCCTCCATTAACGGAAGAGCGTAGAAGAAATCTTGTTAAACAAGCTAAACAAGAGTGCGAAACAGGTAAAATTTCAATCCGTTCCGTAAGAAAAGACATCAATGAGGGTTTGCGTAAACTTCAAAAAGACGGTGCATCCGAAGATGATGTAAAAAGAGCTGAGGACAATGTACAAAAGCTGACAGACCAATATTCTGCTAAAATCGACGAACTATTGGTGAAAAAAGAAGCTGATATCATGACTGTTTAAGTCAACATAAAATGATAAATCTACTTCAAATGGCTGGTTTAGGACAAATCAGCCATTTTTATTTTTCCATTTAACTGGTCCTGCGTGAACTAGCGATTTCTAGACTTTTTTCTTAACTTTCATCAAATTTACCAGCAAATAGTCCTATGAAAAAACATGTTTCCTCTGTCATTTTTGCGATAGCTATAATCGTAGCCGCAGCCCTATTGGGAAATGCGGTCATCAACCGAAATAAAAAATCCGGCACAGTAGATGTAACTGGACTTGGACAAAAAAACTTCACTTCTGATTTAGTGGTGTGGGAAGGTAATTTCAGTAGGGACAATGTAGACATCAAAGTAGCCTATGCGGATTTGGAAAGAGATCGAAAAGAAGTTTTGAATTATTTAGTTTCAAAAGGTATCCCTAAAGAAAATATCATTTTTCAAGCAGTGAGCACTATTCCACAATACAGACAAAACTACAGCAGTTCTGGAAACTATATGGGACAGACTTTTTTGGGCTATGAACTTAACCAAACCTTGCAAGTAGAATCCAGAGAAGTTGAAAAAGTAGAACAGATTAGCCGAGAAATCACCGAACTCTTACTTCAGGGAGTAAAATTTTATTCTCAGGCTCCACGTTTTTACTATACAGATTTGGAAAGTTTGAAGATTGAAATGATCTCCCGGGCAACAGAAGATGCCCGAATAAGGGCTGAAAAAATCGCTGAAAACTCCGGTGCTAAGCTCGGAAAACTCCTGTCAGCCAATATGGGTATTTTTCAGATTACAGGTTTGAATTCGACCGAAGATTATTCTTGGGGAGGAACATTCAATACTTCTTCCAAAGAAAAAACTGCATCGATTACGATGAGATTAAGTTATGCAGTCAAGTAATCTCTCATGAAAAAATCAGCTACCCGAAGAAGTGTTATTAAAAAACTTGGAATTGGAGCTTTGGGTTCTGTAATGCTTTCTCCAGCAGCCCAAGGAACCAGCAACAACAGCAAGGACAATGAGCCTATTTTGCGAATTGCACATCTCACGGACATGCATCTTCAACCTGGAGGAGTATCAGAATCTGGAGTTCGCCAATGCTTAGAGCAAATTTTAAAAGATGAAAAACCCATTGATTTTTTTATCAATGGAGGTGATTTGATCATGGATGCTTTAGGCGAAGAAAAAGCAGAAACAGAGGCCCAATGGGCCATTTGGAGAAACATCAGAAAAGATTATAGTCATTTGAAATTCTATCATTGCATAGGAAATCATGACGTTTGGGGAAAGAGTACTGACCTGGAGCCTTTTAGAGGTAAGGCATGGGCATTACGAGAACATGGTATGGACAAACCTTATTACACTTTTTCAGAAAAAGGATGGCACTTTATTGTGTTGGATAGTACCCACCAAAAACCTGATGGAAAATGGTACACTGCTAAACTTGATACGGCTCAGCGAGCTTGGTTGGAACAAACATTGCAGGAAATTCCATCAGAAAAACCGATTATGATTATATCCCATATCCCTATCTTGGGAGCAACTCCATTTTTGGATGGAGACAATGCTGAATCAGGAGATTGGATAGTTCCGGGTGCTTGGATGCATATTGACGCTAAGTCTTTAATAAACCTATTTTATCAACATAAAAATATCAAAACCTGCATCTCCGGACACATCCACCTAGTGGAAAGCCTAAAGTATCACGACATCATGTACCATTGCAGCGGGGCTGTCTGTGGCAACTGGTGGAAAGATGAACCCTATGAATTGACCGATAGAGGATATGCGATCATAGAGTTGTTTGAAGACGGAGAGCATGGATATAGGTATGAAAACTATTAAAAATTCTTAGAAAAACCCATTGCAATTAGGAAACATTGCTTAAAACTTCAAAAACAATTTCGATTCAAGTTACAATTTTTAAAACACAACATCATTTTAATCCATCAAAATAAATTAAAACGTCATTGATTAATTGGGGAGCGGATTTCAGCTTAATACAAAAACTATTGTGAGAAAATTGATAAGTCGTATAGATAAGACTTTCATTTTAAGTCATACACATAAATATTGTATTCCTTTTCGTGGGGTAAAAAGCAATACACTTTATTCCTTTCAAAATCTACAGCAAAGGATTCCACAAATTTATTATCTACAAGGATATATTTTTTGAGCGGATTCCCTTCCCAATCAAATTGTAATAAATTCAAATTCTGGTGATCATAGTTTTTATAAATAGCACTAGAAGAATTATTATAATTTAGCCCAAAAATATAATCATCGTTCGAATCTAACTCAACAATAAAATGCTTTGAATCAAATTTTCCTGACTTTTTATACTCAACTATGGCATCCTTTAAAAAATCTGTAGTGTCAAAAAATACAGACTCAAGTCTTTTTAAATTAAAATCCCAAAGGTCAATATTCGGAATAAGTAAAGTTGAACTTACAATTTTTTGTTTAGACTCATTCACAGCAATTACAGACCTATAAACAGGATAATACAATGATTTTTCTAGCTCAATTTCTAATCTTGGAAAGTAATCCACATTAAAAATAGTACCAGACTTTTGATCAAACATGGAAAATTTACTTTCTCCTTCTGTGACACCTAAGTAAAAATCACTTGAAAAATAATAAAAATGTAAGTAATAATTCGGATTATCGCCTAGCGTTTTTTGAACAAGAAAATTTTCATCATTGTTAAGAAGATTAAAAATGTTGATTTCACTCAAAACTCGCCTTTCATAATCATATATCTTAATAATTGGTGACTTATTATGTAAGTCGTAAGAATATTGTTTAAGAAGGTAAGGATCAGAAAATTCCAAAGAACCTTCTCCAATAGAACCATAACTCTTCAATAAACTGTAATCGTTTGTACTGTAAATGCTCAATAAATTATTCTCAATTTGTTGAATAACCAAAAATGTATCAACAACTAGCAAATTAATATTTTTATTAGTATGAACGATAATATCTTTTACTGCCTCACCTTGTATCAAAATTTCATTTTCAAAATCTATAATTTCCTCTTTTTTATTTGTACAAAAAACTACTATAAAAAAAAAGAAGATAAAAATTAACACCAAATTACTAACGTTTATTTTCATTTTTTGATTAAAGGTCTCTTGTACGCACATCCAAATATATATATATATATATGTACTTAAATTCAAAAATTAAAATAATAAATTTCATTTCAAACACCAAAATCACTCATTTTTATTCAAAAATTCAAGTATTTACCCTTGATTATTATATTTTCGATGAACCTTTAATTTAACTATCCAAATCAATTATTAAGAACTTGCCAAATAATTAAAATTTAATATTTGAAATGCAACTTATGACTAATCTCATTAAAAAAAAGAAAGTAAAACCATCCAAGACTTCTTTAAAAACATTAAAATACTTAATTTGGAATAAAAAAAGCTAGCAAAACTTTGCTAGCTCCCTTCAACTATAAAACTTTGATATTTTGCTTTAAATTAGCTCTATTATTTATCCTTACCCTACATTCCCAATTACCACCAATTTTTCTAGGGTGGGGCTTTCACTTCCTCCCTTGGGCTCAATAGTGATTGCAAAAGCTCCTGCTGCCAATACCGACTCCATTTGTTGCAAAGAGAAAGACTGTCCAGGATTGACCAGACCAATTCCTACAGGTCCACCATCTCCTATTGCCCACAACTGGTAGTCCAAATCTTCTGAAAGCGATGCTAACTGATTAACAGAAACAAATACTTTTGCAGCCGACTGATCCCACCACACATCTACCTTGGCCTCTTTTTGAATTTCAAAAGGCTCTCCTTTCATAGGTATTTTAGTGAAATTACCCGTTAGTAAAACATCGAGCTGCGTGTCCACTTGCTCATAGTTCACTTTATAGCGATTCAGATCTTCTGCTAAGACGGACTTTTCTTCCAACAAAGCCATGAAACGTTGATCCAAACTGAAATACTGACTTGCAAAATAAACTGCCACCGAAGAAGCAAATATGGCAGCGATACTCGCCGCAACAAAGTAGGTCTTCCAAGGTTGCAAAGCTATTTGTTTCACGGCAGCTTCCTCCGTACCCAAAACCTCATCCTCCCAGGTTGCCATCACTTTGGATTTCAATCCAGCGGATGGTCCCTTCCCGGTTTGGTTATCCAATTGGAAAAAGGCCTCTTCGATTTGGTTGAGCTCCTCCCTTACCTCAGGGTACCTGGCAGCCATTTCCAAAACCTCGGCTTCTTCCCGTTCACTCAACTCTCCTAAAACAAAGAGTTCAAGCTTTCCAGATGCTATGTATGATTGAATATCCACTATATTTTATCTAATTTCTTTTTTAATACGACTAAGGCTGCTCTTATACGGGATTTGACTGTACCCAAAGGTATATCAAATTCTTCTGAAATTTCTGAATGCGTATATCCCTTAAAATACATGCATTCTATCACAAACCGCTGTTCTAGATTTAATTGATCCATCAACTCTTTCACACCAATGCCATCCGTCACCTCCTCGGTTCCTCCACTGGCCTCCAATCCATATACGTAGTCATCTATGGTATTGGTCTTACTATCCTGAGAAAACTCTTTGGAGCGTGTTCGATCAATGGCAGAATTCCTACAGATATTAGCCATCCAGGTATATAACCGGCCTTTCGACTCATCGTAAGAATCAATTTTTTTAGTGATTTTGATAAATGCATCATGAAATACTTCTTCGGCTATTTCCTGATCAGTAATTATTCTACTGATGACAGTAAATAACGCCTTTGAGTAATGTTCATACAGGTAATCAACCGTCTTTCGGTCTTTCGCCCGTAACCCTGCTATTAGTTCTTTTTCTTCCAATGGTTAGAATATTTGGGAAATCCCCTATAAAATAAAAACACAAGGTCAATTGTTTAACCTTGTGTTTCGAATGTAAGAAATTTTATTCAAATTTTTATAAGTGTATCACTTCATCGTATGCAGCAGCCGCAGCTTCCATCACTGCCTCTGACATGGTTGGGTGTGGGTGAACCGTCTTGATCAGCTCATGACCGGTAGTCTCCAATTTACGCACAGCAACGATCTCAGCAATCATCTCTGTCACGTTTGCTCCAATCATGTGCGCACCTAACAACTCTCCATATTTTGCATCGAAGATTAATTTCACAAAACCGTCTTTCGCACCTGCAGCAGAAGCTTTACCCGAAGCAGAGAATGGAAACTTACCCACCTTCACTTCATAACCCGCTTCTTTTGCCTTTGCTTCAGTGTACCCAACAGAGGCAATTTCAGGAATACAATAGGTACAGCCTGGAATATTATTATAGTCTAAAGGCTCTGGATGGTGACCTGCAATTTTCTCAACACAGATGATTCCTTCGGCAGATGCCACGTGTGCCAATGCAGGACCCGTCGTCACATCACCAATGGCATAGTAACCAGGCATGTTGGTTTGGTAATACTCATCTACTTTGATTTTCCCTTTCTCTACCAAAATACCTACATCCTCCAAACCAACGTTTTCGACATTGGAAACAACACCTACTGCAGAGAGTACCACATCACACTCCAATACAGATTCGTTGCCCTTTTTATCCTTTACAGTCACTTTACAACCTTTGCCTGAGGTATCAACTGATGTTACTTCCGTAGAAGTCATGATTTTTACACCATTCTTCTTGTAGATTTTTTCCAAAGTCTTAGACACCTCTTCATCTTCATTTGGAACAATGCGGTCTAAAAACTCTACAATGGTTACCTCAGTACCGATAGAATTGTACACATAGGCAAACTCAACTCCAATGGCACCCGAGCCTACAACAATCATTTTGCTAGGTTTTTCTTCCAAGGTCATCGCCTTGCGGTAACCTACGATCTTTTTATCATCGATTTTCAATGCAGGCAATTCGCGCGCGCGACCTCCGGTAGCGATGATGATATGGTCTGCGGAATAAACCGTCTTTTTACCATCCTTATCAGCAACTTCTACTTTCTTACCCGGCTGTACCTTACCCCAACCCAGCAGTTGGTCAATTTTATTTTTCTTCATCAAGAACTGAATGCCTTTGGACATGCCAGCAGCTACATCACGGCTTCTTTTGATCATGCCTCCAAAATCTACCTCAGCACCGTTTACCTTGATCCCGTAGTCTTCTGAGTGATTGATATATTCAAACACCTGTGCACTTTTGATCAAAGCTTTGGTTGGGATACAACCCCAGTTCAAACAGATACCGCCCAATTCAGCAGCCTCTACAATCGCTGTTTTCAAACCCAATTGTGCTGCTCGGATTGCTGCTACATACCCCCCAGGACCAGACCCTACTACAATTACATCATATTTTGTTGAAGACATATTCTTAATGTTTGATTTTCTAATAAGCTACGCAAAAATAAGGCTTTTGGTCATACAAAAAAATTAAAGAATCCCTTCCAACTCCTTTAGATGATGAATGGTGTAGGTAGGATTATATTCGATTCCTTTCTCATGAGGATCAAAATATACGGAATCCACATTGGCCCTAATTGCTCCCAAAATATCAGAATTCGGGTTATCTCCTACCATAATGGTATCCGTGTGTTGAATACCCAATTGATCCAAGGCGTATTGAAAAATCCGTGGATCAGGCTTTTTATGACCAGTTGTTTCGGAAGTAATCACCAAATCAAAATAAGGACTGAGCCCTGACGCCTCCATTTTCTTGAATTGGCTTTCATTGAATCCATTGGAAATGATATGCAGACCATAGTTGGGCTTCAAGTAATCCAAAATTTCAAAAGTATAAGGTAGCAAGTGATTTTTACTGGAAGTGCGATGCATAAAATCCGCTTCCATATCAGGAGTCGCCCATATTTGATCCAAACCAGCATGTTGGAAGATTAATTTAAAGCGGGTTTCCCTCAAGCCTTTTTTGTCAATTTTACCTACGTCATACAAAGCCCACAACTTAAAATTGATGGCATAAAATGCTTGGATAAAATCCTGAGCAGAGGCAAAGCCTGACTCGATTAATTGGTAAACTTCATAAAGCTCGCTGAGAGATTCCTGAACATTTCGATCGTAGTCCCAAAGGGTGTGGTCCAGATCAAAGAGGATATGGGTGTATTTTTTCAAGAAAAGAACGGTTATCTTCTGTATGGATTATTTTGGATTTTGTTTTTGGCCAACTCCCGGTTGGAATCCAATATTTTGTAAACCTCTTGATCGCGGATGAGGTTCACGTCTTTTTGAATAAATGTAAAAATCTGACCAATGATCTCATATGCCTCATCCAAAATATAGTAAAAAATCCACTGATCCACTCTTCTGCTTCCGACCAAACCAGCATTTTTCAAATAACCGAGATGCCTGCTCGTCTTCGTTTGAGTAAAATCGAGGATATGCTCCAAATCAGAAATTGAAAGTTCCTTATTTTCCAGCAATAGATGCAAAATCCGTACCCTAGCTTCTTCAGAAAGGGCTTTAAAAACTCGCATTCCATAACTCAAACTGATGTTTTTGAGGCGCATTTGTAACTTTTAACCAATTTTTATGGTATGAAATTAAGGAATAGAATGTAAATTGAGCTAATATTATGGGAAATTTAGCTGAAAAGCCAAAACCGATTTTCAACGAAAGAATTAATATACATTGAGAGTACATATTTACCATATCATTGTCCTTGTATTTTTTGGACTGTTACTAAGCCAGTCACAGGAAGCACATGCACAAACAAAAGAAGAGCGAAAGGTTATTCAGCTTTCCGGGATCATCTTAAATTCTGATAGCACAGATGCTGTACCAGGCGTCAATGTGTATGTTCCGAAAAAAGGTCGTGGTACCAGTTCTGGTCGCTATGGTTATTTTTCTTTACCTGTATTGGAAGGTGACAGTGTAGTATTCTCCTTTATCGGTTTACAAAAACAAACATTCAAGGTTCCTGAGAAACTAGATGATGACAAAATATCCCTCATCTTAACCATGCAAGTAGACGAAATCTCTCTTGCTGAGATTGAAGTTATGCCTTTTCCTACGGAAGACGAGTTCAAACGTCAAATTCTGGCCATGAACTACGAAGCCCCTATGGCCATAGACACTCGAGGGAATATGAGTTCGGAGACACTCCTCCGATGGGCTGAAAACATGCCTGCCTCCGGTAATGAAAACATGCGCTACTTCCGCCAAAACCAAGTCATGCAAATTCAAGACCGCTATGGTCCTAGACCCTTTACTTTGCTAGATCCATTTGCCTGGAACAAATTTATCCAATCGATTAAGAGAGGGGATTTGAAGAAGAGAGACTAGCCCCTCGACAGGCTCAGGGACCGAGACAAGATACAAGACAGAATTGTCGCAGAGACAGGATGTTAGTCTTTTTGAAATAATTGGATATAATTTGAAATAAGGGTAGAAATAGTAAGCTAGATACCCGCATCTATAAGCTGAGTGTAGGTTTGGTGATATTTTTGAGAGCTTGTAGGAAAGGGTATTACCCTCTTAGGAAGAAAATTGCATGCAAACCTGCCTGTCGGCAGACAGGGGCGCAAAGCCGCAAAAGTAATCTGCAAATCTGTAGACAATTTCTTTTTTTTGGATCGTTGTGGTTAATCTTAGTTTGTCAACTGTTCATTGTTCAGTGTTAACTAGTCACCTCTCCTACAATGCCAAGAGTTAAAACCCACAGATTAATCTTATTCTCAAACTCCTCACTAACCCATACTCCATGTCTTGATTCTTGACTCTTGATTCTTGTTTCTTTCATCCTTCATCCCTCCTCCTTCATCCTTTTCAAATTCCTAATTCCCAACCAATGCCGGGGGTTAAAACCCACGGCTATTGATCAGCTTATCCCTCAGAACGTTAAATGAATTAAATCTATAACTTCAAATCCTTTTAGTGGGTTAAAACCCACAGATTAATCTTATTCTCAAACTCCTCACTAGCCCATACTCCATGTCTTGATTCTTGGCTCTTGATTCTTGTCTCTTTCATCCTTCATTCCTCCTCCTTCATCCTTTCATTCCTTACTTCGACTACGCTCAGTACAAGCATTCCTAATTTCCCAAACTGTTCACTGACAACTTCTGCAACACCCCTTCTTCTTTCATAATAGCTTCGATATCTTCCACAGTTTTTGGTACGAAATTCGAAAGATTTACATGTCCATTTTCGGTGATAAGGATATTGTCTTCAATACGCACACCTATTCTCCACCATTTTGGATCTGTATTACTACCTTCAGGAATGTAAATACCAGGCTCCACGGTTAAGACCATCCCAGGAGCAAATTTGACATTACCTCCACGATCATGCACATCCAAACCTAGGTGATGCCCAATGCCATGTGGAAAATATGGATGCCGTTCTCCTGGCTTAATAATACCCAGACGAACCAATCCATCATCAATTACTTTTCTGGAAGCCATTTGTACATCCCGCATATCTGCTCCAGGCCTACAAGCCGCAATACCCGCTTCCATGGACTCCAATACAATCTCATAAATAGCTTTCTCCTCAGGAGAGAAAAATCCTTTTATCGGTACTGTACGGGTAATATCGCCTGAATAGCCTCTATATTCTGCCCCTATATCCATCAGAATCAATCCTTCCTGCAAATTCACCTGATAATTGTCTACGTAGTGCAAAATTGTGGCATTATTGCCCGCTCCTGCTATAGAGTTGTAACCAAGACCTTCAGCACCCATCGCTTTATGAACAAACTCATGTACCCCTTGAATGGCTCTCTCGGAAACACCTGGCTTGATGGAACGCATGGCTTCTATATGCCCCTTGCCAGTGATCTCTATCGCTCTGCTTAGCAATACCAACTCCTCCTCCGTTTTCACAACTCTCAGGGTATTCATTAATTCATTTAGATTAGGCGAACGAGGAGCTTCTGTACGCAGATTCATCCCTTTAAAAGTAGCAACCATCTCTTTAAGTGGAGCATTGTAGGAGCCTCCTTCAAAATCTCCCATGGGTAACGAAAGAATCTGCTGCATAGCAGACCAGTTGATAGCGGGAGCCTTCATAAAATCTGCATAGGTATAAGCTACATCAAATCCCAACTTTGCCTTGATGCCCTCTACCCCCAAACGCTCACCATCCCACTGCTCTTTGCGCGGGTCTCGAGGTTGCACATAGATGATCTCCTTCACAGGTTTCCCGTCAATTACTTGTGGTTCTTTGAACACAACCAAGGCAGCATTGGGCTCACGGAAGCCTGTGAGGTAATAAAAGTCTGAGTTCGGTCGGTATAAAAATTCCGTATCGTTGGATCTATTTTTGACAGGATTACTGAAAAATACTGCCACGCTGTTCGTTGGCATTAAAGCACGCAACGCTTCTCTACGCTCTTGATGAAAAGCAGCCGATAAGCCATCAGCAAAATAGGATTGTGCATCTGTTAAACCCCAACTCATCACGAGTAGGCATACCATCAAAAGAAATTTGTTTTTCATTCGTCTTCAAATTTGTAGTTTTGAAATATACTACGACTTTTTAAAAAATCTAAGCGAAACTATACCTAAGGAAGGCACAACCCTTGAAAAATTAAAATCATGCGATGAAAAAAATTATCCTCAGTTTATCATTTGCCCTTTGTTCATGGTTTGGACATGCCCAAGAAACAGAAAAACCAGCCATCGTCATCGGACTAGTAGTCGATCAAATGCGCCAAGAATACTTCTACAAATTTGAAGAACGCTACACCGACGGTGGCTTCAAGCGCCTGATGCGGGATGGCTTTATGATGAAAAATGCCCACTACAACTACATTCCTACCTACACCGGACCTGGACATGCATCGGTTTACACGGGTACTACGCCTGCCACTCATGGAATCATTGCCAACGATTGGTATGTCAAAAATCTAGGACGAACCATCTATTGTGCCTCTGACAGCACGGTCCAAGCAGTTGGGGGCTCTGCATCCAACGGGAAAATTTCTCCAAGAAATCTACTCTCCACTACTATCACAGATGAGCTTCGATTTGCAACTAATAAGCGCTCCAAGGTGGTCGGAATTGCCATCAAAGATCGGGGAGCAGCTTTACCGGCAGGACATTTAGGTGATGCCTATTGGTTTGATAGTAAAACGGGAGAGTTTATGACTTCCGACTATTACTACGAAACCCTGCCTACTTGGGTGCAGCAATTCAATGAGCGAAAATTGGCTGAAAAATACCTTTCCCAAACTTGGGAGCCACTTTTCCCCTTAGAAACTTACGTACAGAGCATTGCGGATGACAACGATTTTGAGGGACCCTTTATCGGAATGGATAAGCCTGCTTTTCCTTATGACCTGAAAAGTTTAATGGAAAACAATGGTGAATATGGACTGATTTCAACTACTCCTTTTGGAAACACATTGACTTTGGATATGGCATATGCAGCCATTGAAGGGGAACAATTGGGTAAAAGAGGAGAAACAGACTTTTTAGCAGTTTCATTTTCCTCTCCAGATTACATCGGCCACAGATTTGGTCCAAGCTCCGTAGAATTGGAAGACAATTACCTTCGATTGGACCGTGAATTAGAACAGTTTTTCAACTTTCTGGACAAAACTTATGGAGAAGGCAATTACCTGCTTTTCTTGACAGCGGACCATGCCGTGGCTGATATCGTGGAATACATGAAAAGTGAACGAGTCCCTGCGGGAAATTTCAATACCCGTTTTATCCTGACGCAGATGAAAGGATTCACATCCGAAAAATTCGGAGAAGGAGACTGGGTTATGAATTTCTCCAATGAGCAGGTCTTTTTAAATGACAAGTTGGCTGCTGAACGTGGCATAGCCATCGAAACCATCCAACGGGAATTGGCTTCTTTCTTACTTCGATTTGAAGGAGTCAAAGAAGTGTATACGGCAACAGACTTGCGAAGAGAAGAATACCTCAACGGAAGAAAAGCATTGTTGCAAATGGGATACAATCACAAAGCTTCGGGAGATCTACTATTAATCTTGGAACCAGCATGGCTGAGCAGTTCTTGGAAAGGAACCACCCACGGCACCGGATACACCTATGATACGCATGTTCCGATCGCATTTATGGGTTGGAATATTCCTGCAGGCAGCAGCACTCGCTACGCCAGCATAACAGACATCGCTCCTACTCTATCCATGCTATTAAACATCCGTCTTCCCAACGGATCCGATGGCAACCCCATCCACGACATCTTTATGAAATAAGGATAATGAAAAAAAGTAACGAATCCTCCGAAGGCTATTCAAACACTTCAATCGAGGATTCGTTACTTTTTCAAAACGAATTGAAAAACCAAAAAAAGTTCACAAATACGTATATCTCAGTACAGTTAATTGCTTTCATAAGGAGATAACGTACCGTTGACGGTCGACAGTGGACCGTGGTCAATTATCTCAATATCAATAAATATCTCCTAGTAATTCAAAACCGCCTGAACTCCCACTTTATCCTTCCGTTCCAGTTCGAGTAATTTCTCTTTTCTCCAAATCCCGCCTGCGTAGCCCGTCAATTGTCCCGACTTTCCGACAATCCGATGGCAAGGCATCATGATTAAAATAGGATTGGCACCAACGGCCGTTCCAACTGCACGCACAGCTTGGGGTTTTCCCATGCGGGTTGCAATATCTTCATAGGTAATTGTCTTACCAAAAGGGGTGGTATTGATAATCTTCCAGACCTCGTGTTGAAAATCTGTACCTCCCAAAGCCACAGGGATATCAAACGTATCCTGTTTGCCTTGGAAATACAATCCCAACTGTATACGTATGTCCATTAAGATACCATCCAAAAATTTGTCAGTCAAAGGCTCGTCTGTAAACTGTAATCGAACCAAGTATCCGTCCCAGACCTCAACCTTGACATTCCCCAATGGCGTTTCCATCACTGCATCATCTTTCATCTTCGCTCTTGTTTAAGGGTATGGTAAGCGTATTCAGTATGCCAATTAACTCAACGTGGGTGTGTTGTCAAAGGTATAACGGATTTCTGGCATTTTTGTCTAAAAATAGGAGTTAATATTAGTGAATAGTAGATTAAGTGATTAGTTTTTAGTTAATTAAGTGATTGGTTGATTGAGTGAAGAGTGAACAATGAAAAGTGAGCAATTAGAAATGGGGTCTAAACTTCGTCTGTGGGTTTTAACCCACGACTTCAAATGGATTATTGAAACAGAATTTGTGCGAATTTCTAAGGAATCCACCATATCAATTGCCGTGGCTTTTAAGCCCCGGCATTGGAAGAGGAATGAAAAGTGAGCAGTGAACAATGAAAAGTGAGCAGTGAGCAATTAGGAATGCTTGTGCTGAGCGTAGTCGAAGCAAGGAATTAGAAATGGGGTCTAAACTTCGTCTGTGGGTTTTAACCCACGACTTCAAATGGATTATTGAAACAGAATTTGTGCGAATTTCTAAGGAATCCACCATATCAATTGCCGTGGCTTTTAAGCCCCGGTATTGGAAGAGGAATGAACAGTGAGCAGTGAACAGTGAAAAGTGAGGAATTAAGAGTGCTTGTACTGAGCGTAGTCGAAGTAAGGAATTGGAATGAAGAGTGATAAATTGCTCCGCTGTCCGAGATTTGCAATCTCGGTCAGCAGATAAAAGGGGATTTGCAATCCCCTAGGGGTATTTTATTTTTTTGGGAGGAAAGGTTTTAGAAGGTAGAGAGTTGAGTGGTTTATTATCGGAAAAATATGGAATCTGATTCCATATTTTTCCATGATCGAAACTTGTTGTCGGTCGTCCCTATGGGACTTTGGAACATGGCAACATCCATTACAACCGAAGGTTGAAACCCTCGGCTAGTATGTCAATCATGCCTATGGCACTAATAAACCCTAAATCCATTACAAACCTAATCAAAGCTCCATCGGAGCGATCCACATGCTAGCAACGGGTTTCAACCCGTTGTTCATAAATCCACCATATACAGGCGAAGTGTCGTAGGCACAATCGGCAATGAATAAATTCATCCATACGTACCCTAATGACAGAATTTTACACAATCAAGCCAAAACTGATTAAAAACTAAAAACTTCTACCGCCATTTAAAAATTGGGCTACAATGACGAGTTCACGCCAAAATGAAAAGCCACAAAAATAGGGATATACCATCGCATAAAAGACTTCCATGGGGACATCCTCCAAGATCTCAAGCCTAAAGGCCCTATTGATACCAGAAAATTATTTCAATTTATTTCCACTTTATTTCGCACACCTGTCTACCGACAGGTAGAGCATATTTCACTCTCTAACCCCCAAGTCTCCCCATCCAAATGTCCCATAGCTAGCCCCAATTATTTCTACCTTATATCCACTTTATTTCCCCTTATTTCAATTAGACTTAAATCGTATCTCTAAGACAAATCTGTCTTTAACTCTCAAAACTCAGCAAATAAAACCTAACCATATTTTCTACTGGGTCCTCTTTGCTGATGTATAAACCCTTTTTGCCAACAAAGAACATGGAAGATAACTCCACTTCGTCCATAGAGAAAATAATTTCACCCACCTTTTGATTTTTCTTTAAATCATAAATAACAAGTCCTTGTCTGGAACTATCTCTTAATTCTTTATAATTCGAGTATTGGTCCAAACTTACTGGAGGTACTGTAACTTCCCTAAATAGGAAATGATTAATTGGATCTATTAGCACCTGTCCATATTGCCCTTTTGAATAGAGTATAAAGTATCCATCATCAGAATTAACTTGAGACTCTTTTACTGGGCCTATTGGAGTTACATTGGTATGATTAGCCTTAATAGTGTTCACACCATTAAAATCCCTATCATAGACATAAATGTTTTCTTCAGAGGGAAACGATTGATAAATTTCTTTATTAAATATAGTTTGATAAATTACAATTGAATTGGAAAGATGGAAGAAGTTATCTCGGTACTTTTCTGGGAATCTAATACCATCCCGGACATTACCATTTTCTAAATTCAACCGTTGTGTTACCACCATATCATTATAGTAATCTTTTTGGTATGGATTTTTTTCTCCAATTCCTTTAATGAAAAGTTCTTCCCCAATCGCTCCGGTGAGGGGTTGATGGGTAGGGTGAGGCAAAATAGAAACGCTTCCATCTGAATTCTTCAAGTCATATCTCCGTATAATATCTCCTTTTGAATTAACCTGAAATACTTTATAAAGAAAGCTGTTGACTATAAATATGGAATCTCGATTTAAATAATAAAATCCGTTCATAGAACCTATCCCATTGGGGCCATCCAACTCAAACTTTATTCTATCGATCATATCACCAGTTGAGATATCAAAGAGAAATATTCTATCACGATTTTTAAAATCCGCAAATACCAGCAGCTCCTGTCCATCTTCTTCGATTACTTGAAGACTCGTGGTAAATGTAGACGTTTCTTCAAGGGCTAAAGAGAATGCCTCAGATAGTTCATAGTTCAAAATCTTATCTGACCCACCGTCACCAATTGGCTCGACAGCATCCTGAGCTCCTTTGGAACAAGCCACGGCAATAAGCGCAATAAATACTAATTTAAAAACTTTCATAAAAAACTAAATTAATATGGAAAACAAACATTGTATCGATGAATTTATTTGACAAAAACCTATTTCAATTCACTATTTTTTACTCAATAAATTCTTTAAAAACCCTTTACAGCTAGCCTGAAAAGAATTATTAGTTGAATTTAGAAAAAAAATATAGTCTCCCAAACTTTTTAATTAAATTTTTAGTCAAAATATTAAAACCTAACCATATTATCTACAGGATCCTCTTCGCTGATGTATAAACCCTTTTTGCCAACAAAGAACCTCCATGGGAACTCCCTCCCAGACCTCAGGCCTAAAGGCCCTCTCGCTGGGACGAGCTATTTGTTTTCTACAAAGATCACAGGCCTAGCGGCCCTATTGATACCAGAAAATTATTTCAATTTATTTCCGCTTTATTTCGCACACCTGTCTACCGTCAGGTAGAGCATATTTCACCCTCTACCCCAAAAAAAATCTCTCCATCCAAATGCCAACTATCCATTCCCAATTATTTCCACTTTATTTCTACCTTATTTCCCCTTATTTCCCTTATTTCAAGAAGACTTAAATCGTATCTCTACGACAAATTGTCAAGTCATAATTTTTCTTGACACTTTTTTTCCAATTCTCCTGTAGCTTGCTAGTAAGTTAAAAACCTAGTTTAACATCTTGAACATACCTTCGCGTTTTTATTTCATATGATCATTCTATAACCCAACTATTAGCTCTATCGGAGCGGCCGATATTTTAGCAACGGGTTTCAACCCGTTGATGTATATTCACACCCTAGGCGAAGTGTCGTAGACACGATTGACATTGGCTAAAGGTATTTATGTCGGCCGTCCCTATGGGACTTTTGGGAGAGAGCTTGATAACTTTTATCCGAGGGTTGAAACCCTCGGCTAGTATGTCGCACGTGCCTAAGGCACTAGTAACCTTCACCTACATTTTAACATCTAACAAAAATTACCCCCCCTCTCAAGTATTTTGTATCCAATCATTTATCATGTCCTGATTCTTGTCTCTTGATTCTTGTCTCTAATCTCCTACCTTACGGTAGGCAAGCTCGCCTCCTGCTTGCAGCAGGCAAGTCTCGTCTCTCGCTTCTCGCCTCTCCTACACCATCATCAACCGAAACTTCCACACTTCCCGCACATCCGAGATCGTCACATAAAAGGGCTTGTAAATCGGATTGGAGGAACAGAGCAATAGCTGTTCTTTTTCCCTGATCTGATTGTAAGCGAGTTTGAAGGTGACACCGTCCTGCTCGGTGACGATTACGTATTTTTCTCCATCCTTGATGGCAAACCAATCGTCCACGTACTCACAGACTAGCCAAGCCCCGTCAGGAATAGGCAACATGGAATCCCCATCCACCTGAAAAACCCGGTGCTTCTTATCCTGTGGCAAAAAGGGCAGAGAGAAGCGTGGCAAATCTTCAATAAAATCCGGATCGGAAAAACCTGCCAGATAAGAGGCCTTAGCTTTTTGAGAAACTACTTCGATCAATTCTCGCCCATCTCTATCCACCGTGGTACTCAGGATGCGGAGACTCCTGCCTCTGAGAAACTGATCCGTCTCCAACAACTGTCGCAACTTATACTCCGAAAGTGTCGCCAATTCCTTTCGTAGCAAAATATCCACCGATACCCCAAAATAGTCTGCAAACTCGATCAGCTTCTCCAATGGTGGAGAGATATTGAGTTCGTAACCCGCCAATTTGGATCGACTGATGCCTAAGGCTTGGGCCAAGGTCTCCTGAGTCAACCCCTTCTGTTTGCGTAGAAATTTAATATTCGCGTTCAAATGCATTTTTTCCGTCAATTGATGTCATGCGTGCAATTACACCTTTCAAATATAAAAAATGATGTTTAAATTATAAACACAAAAATGTTAAATTAATTGACAAATGGAGAACGGGAGAAGCATCGTGCACATGGATTTGGATTCATTCTTTGTGTCAGTAGAGCGATTGTATGACAATCGATTGGTGGGAAAACCCATCCTCATCGGAGGTTCGGGGGATCGAGGGGTGGTGGCTTCCTGCAGTTACGAGGCCCGAAAATTCGGGATTCACTCCGCCATGCCCATGCGAACAGCGCGGCAACTCTGTCCCGAGGCGCTGATTATTCGGGGGGATTTTGAAAAGTACAGCCAAAAATCCCATGAGATCACAGAAATCATTCGAGATGCTGTGCCGCTTTTCGAAAAGTCCTCCATCGACGAGTTTTACATAGACTATACAGGGATGGATCGCTTCTTTGGCTGCCTCAAGATGGCTAGGGAACTACGCGAGCGCATCCTCAAAGAAAGTGGACTCCCGATTTCTTTGGGGCTGTCCGAAAACAAAACCGTCTCCAAAGTGGCCACGGGAGAGGCCAAACCCAACAATTACCGGGAGATCCCACGGGGAGACGAGAAACCTTTCCTCGCCCCTCTATCCGTGCGGAAGATCCCCATGATAGGAGAGAAAACCTCCAATACCTTGTTCAACATGGGGGTCAAAACGGTCAAAACCCTGCAAGTGATGCCTTCGGAATTGCTGGAGGCTACATTTGGAAAAAATGGACTCAACATCTGGGAAAAGGCCAACGGAATCGATCGCAGTCCCGTGGTCCCTTACTCAGAGGCGAAGTCTATCTCTTCCGAAAACACCTTCGAGCAGGATACCATCGATGTGAAAATGCTGGAAGCTCATCTGATCGCCATGACCGAGCAGCTAGCAGGGAAGCTGCGGCAAAATCAGCAGCTCACCGCATGTGTGAGTGTCAAAATCCGCTACTCCGATTTCGATACCCACACCGTGCAGCAGCGCATCCCCTACACCTCTCAAGACCATACGCTCATACAGGTAGTCAAGGACTTATTCAAAAAACTCTACAGCCGCCGCATGCTGATCCGGCTTATCGGTGTACGCTTCAGCAACCTGGTCCATGGCAACTATCAGATCAACCTCTTTGAGGACACTGCCGAGCAAATCCGCCTCTACCAAGCCCTAGACCGCATCAACGGCAAGTTTGGAGACAAGACCGTCTGCAGGGCTGTGGGTATGCAAGTAGGTAGGAGGCGATTTAATCCTTTTAATGGGACAGTGGTGAAAAAAGAGGGTTTGAGTTTAAATCTATCTCAAAAGTCATGACATGTAATTGGTGATGATTTTTTGATGCTGAAGCATCAAAAAATTTAAAATGACAAAACAATAGCAGATAATGTAATCAAGAAACAAAAGTTTACCAGTCCCACTTTACTCGCTTGACTATTTTGATTACCAAAAAAATAACCAACAAAATCCCAGTAAAATTCAGAGTTTGCCAAGTTAAAATATTTAAATTTTCCAATATAGTAGGTATTGAAATAAATTAAATAACAGATTTTAAAAATGAGGCCCATAAAACCAAAAACGCTTCCCTAAATCCGCTTTCTTGCATGGAGGCTTAATGAATCAATAGTCAAATGTGATCAAATAGGTATGTGAATTTATTTTTGATGCAATACTTTTCCATAAACCTAACTCAAGCACTTCATTTTGCGAAAGAAACCCTGATGCATCTTTACTTAGCTTTGGTAAAGCATATAAATTCAATTTGATATTTGAAATAACTGAGAAATCATCTAATTCATTCTTTTGATAAAAGGATTCCACAACACAATTACTGGATTTCAAAATATATTTACCAACATCATTTCTTTCGTTCCAGACTTCATACATTTCTTTCTTAATTGATACTTTTTTGTATCCGGCAACTTTACCCATCAAATTCAACCTTAGATTCTCTGCCTTTAAAGTTTTTCGATTTTTCCAATAACTTAAATAGTGAATTCCAAAATCCTCTTTGTCTATCCACAGGACCCCGTCGAATTCCGACTTTACAGACTTTCCTGTGAAACTGATTTTGTAAATTTCAGAATTTTCATCTTCGATTTGAAAATTATATAACTTCAAATGATCTTGAGACAAAAAATAGGGAGAATGGGATACTTCAAAAAAGAATTTATTTATATTCCTGAAATGGTTCTTTTTGTAGAGGGTACTGTCTAAGGCAATTACTGTGTCATTACTTGTATTACTGGCATAATGCAAAAAATCATAATTGGGTAACCAGTTATAATTGTTAATCTGCCTGTCAAATAGCACAAACCTTTCCAGGTAATTCTCTTTCTGCTTTTCCAAATTTCGAAAAACAATTTTTTCTCCATACTCATAAGTACTTACAGATGGAAATACATTATAAATCTTGCCGATTTGAGCAGTGACGTTCATCATGATTAGCTTGGCATCTGAAGGAGTTACAACAACCTCTTCGAGTACATAAGTTTCTTCTTGCAGAACAATCGTAAGTCTGTTATTTGGCGTGACACGCATGTCCAAAGTTTTATATCCCAGACATCTGAACTTCAATTCCGGTAAATCGGAATCAACTTCAATTTTAAATTCTCCATATTGATTGGCAATAGCATTGAAATCCCCACTGCTTACCATAGCATAGGGAATAGGATTACCACTATTATCTACGATTTTACCAGAGACTACATCATTAAAAAACAGAATGATTAGCAAAAAAAGCATCATAGCGTCTTTTTAAGTTTAAATTTTACAATAGCAAAGAAGGCTTCCGAATCGAAAGCTCCCAAAATCTCGGCATCAATTTCCTCTTCAAAATGGGAGATTAACGCCCTGAAGTGATCCAGATCTATGACGGAAATAAACTCATCATTTCTAACGACATAATAATGCAACAATGCGAAGCTAATCAAGAATTCCTCAAAGCTTTTCCCCTCTTTCAATTTGAATACCTCTTTATTTCCTTCATTGATCAATCGATATTCTGGTCTACCAGAATTTTTGTAATTAAATATTATTTTATTATCAATAATGGCTAAGCCATCCATATTCGTGACTTTATCCTCGTATTCATCTTCGAATACATTTAATTTTTCTGGTGTTAAGAATTGATTCTCAAAATCCAGTGTGTGCAAAACTTCCACATCATCAGGACCAATACTATATAAGTTATTGTCAAAAGGAAGGCAAAACAAATTCCGCTCCTCAAATGTGGCAAATTGATTGGTTAATCCAAGACTAAGCAAAGGTTCTTCCTGAAATGGTAATAACTTATTTTTTACAGCTAATGTGTTTTTATCCAGGACTACAAGATTATATTTCTCACTGTCCGAAATGGGCTCATAACCCAAATAGCATAGCAGGTTATCCCCATGAATTCCAAGCAGCTTTTCTATAATTATATTCAACCTGACCGTTTTGAGGTACGACCCATCGCTTGTAAATTTTTCAATTCTTTTTCCCTGAGTATAAAAAATAAGCTCATCAGCATCTGAATCTATTACAAAATCATAGATATTTTGAGATTCAAAAGATTGGATTTTTTTCAAGAACTCTCCCTGCATGGAAAATACTTGCAAACTTTTGGAAAATTCAGTATCCAAAACATAAACCTTATCTTTATAAATCTCTATTTTGTCTACAAAACCAAATCCGCTTTGAGCATTGAATAATATCGGAGTAAGTACCAAACCTTCGAAAACCTCACTTATCTTCAGTTCAACATGAGGTTGAATAACTTCGATGCTATTTGATTTCTTTGTGCAAGATAGAAATGCAACAAATAGAATGAGAAAAGGTATATTGAGTTTTTTCATATTTCAATAAAAATAGAACCTATTAGAAAATAGGTTCTATCTAGATTTAGATTAGCTCCCTATTTATTACAATTACCTGAATTACACCCACCTGTCCCATCCACACATTTTATCCTATTCCCAATATAAGCATAAGGCTGTCCGTTTTCATAACCAGCTCTTATACAAGTGACATCTTTCTCTTTGTATTGACAATCATCACAAGGAGGAGGGGCGACACTCTCTTGAGCATTTGAACGATTAATCCCAACTAATCCTGCAAAACACAAAATCAGAATGAGTGAAAGTTTTAATTTCAAGTTTTTCATAAAATTATTGTTTGGTTTATTCAAAGAAAAAAAAAAAAATAGATAGATACCGAAAAAAAGTCAACTTTTTTCCATAAAAAATCTTTATATTACCCTTTGAATTAATTTATTAACGATCAAATTCAAAATGAATTTTTACTGTTAAGTCATATGGATTGCCAATCCCACCATAGCATTACATGTTTTTTTACCTAAAATAGTGTGTGTGTGTTGCAAATAGTTAGCATACTTTTTTTTGAAAAAAATAGTTGAATTTATTGATTTTGTAAACAAAGTAGTCTTTAAAACAGATGTATTCGTAGTTTTGGAATTGAGTTTTTTTTGAATACCTAATCATCCATTACTGCTGCTGAGAACAAGTATTCTAATTCTCACACACTACTACCATTTCCCCACTTAAATCCTTAAATTTGCAACATGAAAGGACAATTCGATACCCAAGCTTTCAAAGAAAAACTGGAAGCACAAACGACCTTCCCCTCACTCTACATGTTTAAATTTATCGTTCCGGTGGCACAGCAGGATGAACTGGCAGCTTTACTACCCAACAATGCGATTCAGTTTAAACAATCTTCCAAGGGAACCTATGTCAGTGCTACCATCGAAGCCATGATGCCCAACAGTGATGCCATTATTGCCGTTTATGAAAAGGCAGCCAAAATCACTGGCGTCATCGCACTTTAAACAATAATATTATGTGGACCGAACAAGACAATAAACTTCGCAGAGAATTTAAATTCTCCGATTTTCAAGAGGCCTTCGCCTTTATGACACGTGTAGCATTTTTGGCGGAAGCCCATAATCATCATCCTAACTGGAGTAATGTCTACAACACCGTCATCATCGAATTGACTACGCATGATGCAGGTAATGTGGTGACAGAAAAGGACAGAAAACTCGCTGCTGCCATCGATAAGATTGGATATGCAGGCTGATCAACATATTCATTTATTCCTCGTACCAACCCCCGTAGGCAACTTGGGGGACATGACGTTTCGTGCCATCGAAGTACTCAAGTCCGTGGATGTCATCTTAGCCGAAGACACACGCACTTCTGGCAAACTTCTGAAGCATTTTGACATCCAACGTCCATTACAATCCTATCACATTTTCAATGAACACAAGACCATTGAAAAGCTGATCCAGCGCATGCAAAAAGGAGAAGTATTGGCACTGATATCGGATGCCGGTACTCCCGCAGTATCTGACCCTGGTTTCTTATTGGTACGCGCAGCGCGGGAAGCCGGACTCAACGTTTCCTGTCTTCCGGGAGCAACAGCCTTTGTACCGGCCTTGGTCAATTCTGGGTTTCCAACGGACCGCTTTGTTTTTGAAGGTTTTTTACCGCATAAAAAAGGAAAAAAGACCAAGGTGGAAAGTTTGGCAACCGAAACTCGAACCATGATTTTCTATGAATCTCCTCACAGATTGGAAAAGACCTTGGAACTGTTTGTAGAAGTTTTTGGTCCAGACCGAATGGTAGCGGTATCCCGTGAAATCAGCAAACTTTACGAAGAAAACTTACGAGGAACCTTACAAGAATTGCTGACCCATTTTTCCGAAAATCCTCCCAAAGGAGAAATCGTATTGTTGCTCCAAGGAGCAGAAGAAATCAAAGAAAGTAAATCCGAGGCCAAACGTAAAAAATGGCAATCATCTGAAGAAGACTAATCCATGCAAGAGCTTACCCATATTGTAGCAGAAGTAAAAAGTATCGCCAAAGAAGCAGGCGCATTTATCCGCCAAGAGCGACTGAATTTCAACTTGGACAAGGTGGAACATAAAGGCTTGAATGACTTGGTTTCCTATGTGGACAAGCAAGCTGAAATGATTATCATCTCCCGCTTGCAACAAGTACTCCCAGAAGCGGATTTTATTGCAGAAGAGGGCAGCGCAGGCACAAGTGGCAAAGACTGGACCTGGATCATTGACCCTTTAGACGGCACCACAAACTTCATTCATGGAGTTCCTGTTTTTTCTGTCAGCATAGGCTTGCGCCATCTAGATGAAATTATTTTAGGGGTGGTCTATGAAATCAATCAGGACGAATGTTTCTCTGCTGTCAAAGGACAGGGGGCTTTTTGCAATGAAAAACCAATCAAGGTAAGTCCTTCCAAATCCTTGTCAGAAGGCTTAATGGCAACGGGATTCCCTTACAGTGCGTTTAAACAGTTGGATCAGTACCTCGCAGTATTGAAAGCTTTGATGGAGACTTGTCATGGAGTACGGAGAATGGGGAGCGCAGCCGTGGACTTATGTTATGTAGCTGCTGGAAGATTTGATGCATTTTATGAGTATGATCTCAAACCTTACGACGTTGCGGCAGGGTCTTTGATTGTACAAGAGGCAGGAGGAACTGTGACAGACTTCAAAGGAGGAAAAGATTTCCTCTTTGGTAGAGAAATTTTGGCCAGCAACCCTCTAGTATATACCGAAATTCAAGAAATTCTAACAACCCACTGGAAAGGCTAAGGCATTAACAGTCTTTTACGTGGAAGAAATTCATAAACTTATTATTGACATGAAGAAGACATCGATAATCGTCGCCTCAATTTTTGTATTCCTTTTGATCGTTGCTTTCGTGTTACCTTCCTTTTTGAAAGGAAAAATCATCGAAAAGGTCGATCAGGCATTGGAAGAAAACGTCAATGCGGATGTTTACTACAATCCTCAAAAGGTAAGCGCCAGTATTTTCCGAAGATTTCCCAATGTTTCAGTTTCGATTGGAGACTTTGGAATTGTAGGTCGGGAAGTTTTTGCCCAAGATACGCTGATCCATGTGGACCGTGTGCAGGTTGACTTCAACTTACGCTCCCTGCTTTTTGGGGACTACCCTACCCTCACGGGGGTACATTTGGACGGAGCTGACATTTTGGTCAAAGTTTTGGAAGATGGAAGTGCCAATTATGACATCACCTTCCCCTCGGAAGATGCCTCCACGGAAAGTGATTTGCAGATTGGAATTGATTTAATTGAAGTCAATGACGTCAATTTGGTGTATGATGATCGCTCACTGAATTTTTTAATGGCACTTGGCAACTTAGCTGCCGTGGGTTCGGGAGATTTTACCTTGGATGTTTATGAAATGCCTTTGAAAGCAAGTGCGGACATTCTCACCATGAATTATGAAGGTGTCAGTTATTTAAGCAATAAAAAATTCAAAGGGGAAACTTTATTAGGCATTGATCTGAATGAAATGAAATTCACCTTGGGTGATGGTTCTTTTGCTTTGAATGATTTTTTGTTTGATTTGAAAGGCCTCATAGCCTTACCTGAAGAAAGTATTGATTTTGACTTGGTCTTTTTCTCCAAAGAAAGCTCCTTCAAAACCTTGCTATCATTAGTTCCCGGCATGTATACCGAGAGCTTCGAAGGCTTAAAAGCCAGCGGTACTGTGGACTTTCGTGGTATGTTTAAGGGTTCCTACAGTGAAGAAAGCTTCCCTTCATTTGACATAGGCCTCAATGTGATGGACGGGATGTTCCAATATCCAGACCTCCCACTTCCTGTATCTGATGTACAGCTGGAGATGCATTTGAAAAATGCAACCAGCGACCTTTCAAATACGACAATCAACATACCAATTTTTAACCTCCGAATGGGGAATAATCCCATTGAAAGTAGATTTTTCATAGCCAATCTCCGGAGTTATGATATGGATGCCAGTGTGAGAGGCAAATTGAATTTACAAGAACTCACCTCTATTTTCCCGGTAGATGGCATGCAGGTTCGAGGATTGCTCGATGTTAAGGCAATTGCCAAAGGCCGGTATGATGAGGCGAAAAAAGAACTACCTAACCTAGATATTCAGTTGGCTTTCCAAGATGGTTTTGTAAAAAACAGCGATATCCCGACTGCCTTAGAGCAAATAAACGTGCAAGCTAGCATCCTCAATCCTAGCGGCAAAATGAATGATTTCCGAGTGAATTTAGAGCCATTTAGCTTTTTGTTAGAAAATGAAAAAGTAGAAGGAAAAATGCGCATCTCAGATTTTGAGCAGCTCAATTGGGATGGAGCCATTAAAGGCGCCTTGGATATCGGTAAAATGATGGCGATTTTCCCTCAAGAGGGAATGGAACTAGCGGGTAAAATCCAGGCGGATATCACCACCAAGGGAAGCTACGATGCAGTCAAAAAAGAGCAGTACAATCGATTAGACACCAGAGGTTTTGCCAATCTTTCCGATTTCTCCTTCAGCAGCACGGATATTCCACAGGGAGTCCTGATCACAAGCGCCAAGGCAGAATTCAACCCCGATCGAATTACCTTAACCGAATTTGCTTCCCAACTCGGACAAAGCCCTCTATTCGCTACCGGATCTCTTTCCAATTACATGAATTACCTATTCGAGAAAGATGCTACGCTTAGAGGACAATTAAACCTTCAATCCGACAAATTCAATGTCAATGAATGGATGACGGATAGCAGCACTTCGGATGAGGCATTGGAAGTCATAGCTCTTCCTACTAATATTGATTTCAATATGAATGTCTTGGCCAAAGAGGTGCTGTACGACAACCTGAATTTGCGGGACGTCAGGGGAAATATGACCTTGCGCAATGGAGTGCTTTCTTTCAAAGATACCGGTATGCGTTTGCTTGGCGGGCAAGTCACCATGAATGGTTCCTATGACCCTACGGATTTGACCAAACCTACCTTCGACTTTGGCTTAGCTATCAACAGTCTTTCGATTCCGGAATCATTTAAGGCTTTTAATACTGTTCAAATACTCGCTCCTATTGCTCAGCATTTGACAGGTGTAGTGAATTCAACCCTTAATTTTTCTGGAACATTAGGGGCGGATATGATGCCGATTTTATCAAGTCTGGATGGGAAGGGTATCCTTCGGGTAGCTGAAGCCTCCTACCAAAACAGCGCCATCGTTCAAGGCGTTACCAGTTTAACTCGGTTAAATGAAACCAACACACTGGTCTTTAGAAATGTAGCTATTCCTATTCAAATCAGCCAAGGCGTTTTGAATGTTCAACCTTTCGATGTTCGCTTATGGGATTATCAAGCCAATATACAAGGAAGCACCGGCTTTGACGGCAGCATCAATTACCTCATCAATATGCAAGTCCCAGCAGGTAAATTCGGTAGCACTGCCAACAATTTATTGGCTACCATCTCGGGCACCCAAGCCACAAGCAATACAATCATCCCTTTGGCCATCAATTTGGGAGGATCCTATGGTAGTCCACGGTTTTCTTTAGCTGGTGGCAATAGCATAGAAAACTTACTGACCTCCGCCCTGCAAAGCAGAGTGCAGACCGAGCGACAAAACATCACCGAGCAAGCTACCCAACAATTCCGAGCAGCTGAAGACAGCATCCGCAGAGAACTCCAAGTACGCTCTGAACAATTGCAAGACAGCGCTCGACGGGAAGCCGAGAAAAAGGTCAACGAAGTCAAAGGAAAAGCCACCGATGAAGCGACTAAGGTCATCCGTAATTTGATTAGACCTAGGAATACCAAGCCGGATACTACGGGAAAGAACTAGGGAGAGGGATTGTACCAAGTACGAAGTACAAAGTACCAAGTACCAAGTAGGGATTTGGATAGGAGAAGCGAGCTCTTCGACAGGCTAAGGGACTGAGGCAAGAAACGAGAGGCGAGAGACGAGAAGCGAGAGGTGAGAATCGAGAGACGTGACCTACACTGCTCACTGTTCATTGCACTTCCAATGCCGGGGCTTAAAAGCCACGGCAATTGATTAGGTGTATTCCTTAGAAATTCACACAACTTCTGTCTCAAAAATTCAATCAAAGTCGTGGGTTAAAACCCACAGACGAAGGTTACACCCCATTTCTCAATCCTCATTCTTCATTCCTTGCTTCGACTATGCTCAGCACAAGCATTCCTAATTGCTCACTGCTCACTTTTCATTGTTCACTGCTCACTTTCAACTGTTAATTCCTCTTCCAATGCCGGGGCTTAAAAGCCACGGCAATTGATGGGTGTATTCTTTAGAAGTTCGTCCAAATTTTGTTTTAAAAATTCAATCAAAGTCGTGGGTTAAAACCCACAGAAGACAGTTGTACGCCATTTCTAATTCTTCATTCCTTGCTTCGACTATGCTCAGCACAAGCATTCCTAATTTCCTCACTGTTCACTATTCATTGTTCACTGCCAACTGCTAACTGTTCATCCCTCTTCCAATGCCGAGGCTTAAAAGCCACGGCAATTGATTGGAAGTATGCTTTAGAAATTCACACAACTTCTGTCTCAAAAATTCAATCAAAGTCGTGGGTTAAAACCCACAGACGACAGTTGTACGCCATTTCTAATTCTTCATTCCTAATTCCTAATTTGTTTCACTGTTACCAGCCAAGCTCTAAGAAGTAGTACCACCCTCCTAAAGTCAAAAACGACAATGGAATTCCGATTCCCACTAACAGGGATGCTAGCTTGGGTTCTAGATCGTGTGAGATGGCTATGATGGAACCTGTGATCATTGGTGCCATGGCCATTTCCATGACGGAAACTTTCAGCAACAATCCCTCGACACCCAAAATAGGACCAAATACTATCCAAATAATCAAAGGAATCAATACCAACTTGTAACCTAATCCACACCAAAGGAACTTATTTGAGATGGCTTCCAAGTTAATCTTTATTTGCAAGCCCACGGCAGTGAGCGCCACGGGGGTTAAAGCCAAAGCAATCCAACCAAACAAGTCATCTACCCAACCTGTCGCACTCCAGCCAACCAAATTCAAGACAAGCGCTAGGTTGAAAAATATGAACGGAGGAAAACGAAGGATTTTTCCAGCTATGTCTCGTTTGCGTTTTTTACCTGATGAATATATGGAGGCTACAATGATAGCCAAGGTGCTTACCAGTATAAAAGAACCCGCTTGGTCAATTAACAAGGCTATTTTCACCGCATCTGATCCATATAGCGCCTGCAACACAGGTATTCCTACAAAGGATGTATTGGCTAATCCGCTGGTGATAATCAAACTTCCTGTCACCGAACGCGACCACCCCCTCCACTTTCCCACTTGTGAAAACAACAACCAAGAGAGGAAGAAACTGATGTAGGCTACAGAAACTGGCAGTAGCAATTGCAGGGAAAGTTCCACACGCGGTAAGTAGCGCAAGGCTAAGGCAGGAAGAATCACTGAAATCAACAATTGGTTCAGCCATGCAGCGAGCTTATCCGGTGAATTTAAAAGTCGTTGCAAGGATAAACCTAAGACCAGAAAAATCAGAATTTGAAGGAGGTTAAGCATGTAAGTTTCTAAAATTTAACATTCTCATAATTCATTCTTAACCAGATTCTTTGGAAAATAAACTTGATTTGTGGAGTAAATTACGATAAGCTATGAACAAAATAATACCACTTGAAGTAAAAGGCCAAAAAATCGTACAGCTTTCTATGTTAAGCATAGACGAATCCAATGATATCCGCAGCTGGTTGCCGCAAAATAGCATCCAACAAATAGAGTTTCAAGGGATGGAACTCAGTGACTGCATTGCTTACGAGACCTATGAATGCTGGTTCCGTACCAATCATAGTTTAAACTTCCGCTTTTCCAGTATCTTGGATTTTTAATCTAAACCGTAGAGTTTTCTTTTTTCAGCGAAGTACTCGCTTACCTGTGGGTACAGTAGACTTTCTACCACAGGAACTCCTCCAATGGTCAAGGCCGCATTGCCTTGGGCCGTTTCCAAATCCACATCCATGGTCTCAATTAGGAAAATCAGTTCTTGAAGGGTCAGTGGTTGATCTGTTTGTTCAGGGTTGAGCTTAAACTCATTTCCATAAAAATCCACTGCCTCAAAATAATACAGCCCATCCAAGGCATTGGCAAAGATGCTGATTTCATCTCCCCAGGTACTTTCGGGATAACTTAGCTTGCATATCAAGGTGTTGGGACCAGTGCCATTGAAATAGGTTTCAGGCCGAAAATTGAAGTCAATCATGGGGTAAAGTTAGGGAATTTGAAGTCAATAATGATTTAGGAATTAGTTTCAAGCTAATGACTATTTTTTCCTAAAAATATCAAAATAGAGCTCGAAAAAGAAGTCATGGAGAAGCTTTATCTACTCCACCTAAATCACCCTTATTGAATCGGAAAAATCTCCTACCTGTCAATAAAAAAATAATATACTTGATAATCAGGTATTTAACAAAATCAAAAAAAAAAAAAAAATAGTTGATTTTTTTTTACAATAACCAACTATTTATTATCATTGATAATCAGTTACATATAAAACACTACACATGTTTTATATACTTAGTAACATAATATTTATTTACTGTCATCCGACTAAATTAAGATTTTCTTCATAATTGGTCTAGTTTTACAATTTAGGGGGGTGTTTTTGAATTTTGAAAAACACCCCCCTTGCCAATTTCAAACAGGTCAAGTTGTACTATTTCTAGATCCCTGTC